>JBPCJG010000141.1:0-3296 GCA_051005515.1 Longimicrobiaceae bacterium | reverse complement strand
GTTACATCGGCCTCGGCAAGATGTGGATCGCGCGTGGTTCGTTCCCGAAGGCGCGTAAATCTCTGCTGAAGGCGCTACGGGCGGCCGAGCAGGATGAGGAGCTGCGGGAGATCGAGGGGATGGCGGCGCATGACCTTTGCACAGTAGAAATTGACTGCGATCGGGAGGCAAGTGTATCGGAGTACGCCCGAGCAGCACTGGCAGCTTACGGTCCAGGCCATCGGCTGCTTCCGAGTCTCGCTCACGACGTCGCCTTCTTTTGGTTGAAACGCGGCGAGTTCGCGCGATCCCTTCCAATTCTTCTGACGGTAGTCACTCGACTGTCGCACGTTCATCGCATCGTGTGCTACGGGAACATCGCACGTGCGGCGGCGGCCCTTGGCCGCGCAGAGCTGTACGAAGTGGCTTGCGCCGAAGTGATGTCCGAGAGCAACGACTCACACCCGCGAAAGGGTGATGCATACGTTGCGCTGGCACACGCTGCACTGAGTTTAAACTTCCTCGAAGACGCTGAAGCTTACGCCCTTACCGCTCTGCGGATCGCGGGAAACCGTAGCGAATCGGAGGTTGCTTTCGTCGCTCAAGGTATTCGCGAAGCGGTGCTGAGTGCGAAAGCAGCTCTGTCAAATCAGTCCGACAGGGCAGAGGCAACGGCAGTGAAAATGCAAATGCCCGATGAACTGGTTACAGCGTTCATCGAGCATTTGGAGAGCTGTGAGACGGTGCTTGCCGATTAGCCGTCTTCGCCTTCGTCCTGCGGCACAGCGGGAGCCGGAACTACTTGACTAATACGGGTATGGTGGTACTAACCTACGCGGCCGTCGGAGCCCGTCGTGCCACCGTTGACGCGGCCGTCGGAACCCGTCGTGCCACCGTTGACGCGGCCGTCGGAGCCCGTCGTGCCACCGTTGACGCGGCCGTCGGAGCCCGTCGTCCCGCCGTTGACGCGGCCGTCGGAGCCCGTCGTCCCGCCGTTGACGCGGCCGTCGGAACCCGTCGTCCCGCCGTTGACGCGGCCGTCGGAGCCCGTCGTGCCACCGTTGACGCGGCCGTCGGAACCTGCGGTGCCGCCGTCGTAAGCCACGGATGAAGTGTCAACCCCAGTCGGCAGTCCGTCAGCGCAGGCCGCGAGGCCAGCAACTGAGATAGCAGTTACGAACAACCGGAACGTCTTCATCGCAGATCCTCTTCGGGCGTACATGTGCAGGATCCCGACGACAGGTGTGTCGCGGGGGCTACAGGCACCAATATAAGGCCGGTTTTCCGGAGCGCTAGCCCCATTTCGCATCAAAACCCGACATTTTGCATCAACTTATGCAAAACACCGCGCGTTCTCTCCTTCTGCTGCACCCCGACGAGGGGTTCAGGCAGCGGGTGTGGGAGGCAGTGGGGCATCGCTTCCGCGTCCGCTTCATGGCGGGATGGAGCGAATTGCCGGACGCGGTTCGGGCTTCAGCCCCCACGGGGATCGCGGTGATCGACCCCTACTACGGAGCGTTCCCGGGTACCGGCCTGGCTCCGGAAGCGGGCGATCTTCTCCGGATGTTCCCCTCCGCGACGGTAGTCGCCGTCCTGGGCAGCCGCCCCGGTTGGTACGACGATGTGCGTACCCTGGGGGAGTGGGGTGTCGCGGAGATCATCGACACCAGCGCGGAAGACACCCCAGCCGCTCTGCTGCAGCGGATCTCCCGCGCCCGCGGCAGGCCGCTCCGCAGCCTGCTCGAGCGCGGCGTCGACCTGCCTCTT
Organism: Longimicrobiaceae bacterium; assembly: GCA_051005515.1. GTDB lineage: Bacteria > Gemmatimonadota > Gemmatimonadetes > Longimicrobiales > Longimicrobiaceae > JBPCJG01. The sequence goes on along the minus strand of JBPCJG010000141.1, from coordinate 1,550 downwards.
TCGCAGCGCGGCAGGATCATCATCGACGCCGCCGTCGACACGGTGGCGATCGGAGGCCAGGCGTCCGATCTCGCCCGCTCGCTCCGCGTCTCCCGCGCTACCCTGCTGCGCCGCTGCCGGCAGGCGGGGCTCCCGGTTCCCCGTCGCCTGATCCTGTGGATGCGCATGCTGCTCGCCGGAGAGCTCCTCGACGATCCCGGGCAGGCGTTCGGCGACGTCGCCCTGGCGTGCGGATACTCGTCTACCGACGCCTTCCGCCGCGCTCTCACCAACACCACCGGCCTCGGCCCCGTCGAGCTGCGCGAGCGCGGTGCCTTCCGGGCCGTGACTGCGATGTTCGCCGCCGAGCTGGAAGAGCGCCAGAGGGCGTTGCGCCGGCGCAAGCAACAGCGGCGGAGCGAAGCGGCGGAGGTCGGCGCGTCGTCGCCAGTCAGCGAAGGTACGGCGTGGCAAAACTGACCTCCACTACCGACTTCGCGGCTCTCGGTACAGCCGCGGCTGAGCTCCTGCACGACATGACGGGGCTGCTGACGCTCATCGAAGGGCGTACGGCACTCGCGCTCGAGCAGCTCCGGACCGGCCAGATCCCCACCTCCGAGCTCGAGGTCACGCTCGGGGAAGCGCGCGAGCTGAAAGCCATGATCTCCGACGTCGTGGCCACGTTCGGAGCGGAGCAGCGCCCACAGTCGTTCCGACCCGCCGAGCTTTCGTCCGCAGAGATCAGCCGGGTGGTCATGGCGTCACCCGCCGTGGAGGTGCGTCTGCGGACGCGCGTCGAGGCCGAGGCCGAGATCGCGGGCCGCGCATCGTTCTTCCGGCGTGCTCTGGGCAACCTGCTGCGCAACGCCATCCGCCACGCGGATTCGCAGGTGCTGGTCACGCTTACCCATTGCAGCCGGGGGGGACGCCAAGGCGTACTCCTGGCGGTGGAAGACGACGGCCGCGGCATCTCCCAGGCGCTGCGCGACGACCTGTTCGCGCCGGGCGTTCACGGTGGTCACGGCGGCACCGGTCTCGGCCTCGCGTCGGCCGCGTGGGCGACCGACCAGCTCGGCGGCGTGATCGGGCATCGTGCCGGTCCGGAGCTCGGTGGCGCCCGGCTCGAGCTCTGGTTTCCGCTCCGTTCGCCGGGGCAGAGCAGGCGGGCTCCGCTGGAGATCGCGACCTCGCTCGAGGGCCGCACCATCGCCCTGGTGGACGACGACCCGGCGATCCGGCGCCTCTTCGAGCGACTCTTCGAGCGCGTCGGTGCCCGGCTGGTCGCGCTGCAGCCGCCGGGGGACGAAGTGGAGGCCTTCGCCGACCAGCTCACCGCGCTCCAACCCGACATCGTCCTGCTCGACCTGCAGCTCGGGGTGCTCGATGGCGTCTCGCTCTGGGAAGCTTTCGCGCTGCACGCTCCCGACGTGGCCGACCGGACGGTGTTCGTCTCGGGCGCCGCGGGAGGAGAAAGCGCGGAGCTGGCCGAAGCCCGCACCGGCCGGCGCGTGATCAGCAAGACCCTCGACGTGTGGGCGCTGGTAGCCGCCGTCGAGGCCTCCCTCCAGACC
>JBPCJG010000140.1:0-8218 GCA_051005515.1 Longimicrobiaceae bacterium | reverse complement strand
CTTTCCACGTCGCTTCCGGTCGACGTTCAGCTGGAAATGCTGCGGCGGGTTCCCGGGCTCGAACGGGTTCGTATGACCAAGCCAGGGTACGCGATCGAATACGACTACTATCCTCCCCATCAGCTGGAGCCGACGCTCGAGGCGAAAGGCATCTCCGGGCTCTTCTTCGCCGGCCAGGTCAACGGCACCACTGGATATGAAGAAGCGGGGGGTCAGGGGCTCGTCGCCGGCGCGAACGCGGCGTTGTGGTTGCGTGGCTCGGAGCCGCTGATCCTACGCCGGGATGAAGCCTATGTCGGCGTGATGATCGACGATCTCGTGACGCAGGGGACCGACGAGCCCTACCGGCTGTTCACCTCTCGTGCCGAATACCGCCTCAGTTTGCGGCAGGACAACGCGCTGGATCGCCTCGGCGAACGCGCGGAGTCGTGCGGGCTCCTGACCCCCGAGCAGCGGGAGGTGTGGGAACGCCGGCGGGAGCTCGGCGGCGCTCTGGAGGTGTGGCTCGATGCCACCAACATCCATCCCGCCGCCGCGAACCCGGTGCTCGAGGAGTGCGGCTCCAGCACGATCGCGGAGCCCACCCGCCTGGCGACCCTCCTGCGGCGCCCCCACGTGGATCCGCCGCGCCTGGCTGCTGCTGCGGCGTGCCCCCCGCCGGCGGCGGCCGCGGCCGACCCGGGGTATGAGGAGCTGCTCTCGGGCGTCGCGCTGAAGATCCGCTACGACGGGTATCTGAAGCGCGAAGCGAAGGCGGCGGCGGAGCTGAAGCGGGCCGAGGCGCTGCGTCTCCCCGCCGACCTGCGCTACGAAGAGTTCGCCAGTCTTTCCTCCGAGGCGCGGGACAAACTTGCCCGGGTACGGCCCCGCTCCATCGCTCAGGCGGGCCGGATTCCGGGGGTTCGCGTCAGCGATCTCCAGTGTCTGATGGTCGAGGCGCGGAGAAAACGCTCCGGGTAACCCCCCCTCCACGTTCCACGTGGAACGTTCGCGGCTGGACGACCGCCGCGGCCGCGCCTATATTGCCTGCACCCATCCTCACTCGCGCGCCAGGGCTTTTGTGTCCCGAACCATCGCGATCGCGAACCAGAAAGGCGGCGTGGGAAAGACCACCACCGCTGTCAACCTCGCTGCGTCTCTGGCCGTAGCGGAAAAGCGTACTCTCGTAGTGGACGTCGATCCGCAGGGCAACGCGACCAGCGGGCTGGGGGTCGGCGGTGAGGAGTTTACGCACTCCGTCTACGACGCTCTGGTGGGTGCCACCCCGCTGCAGGACGCGATCGTGAGGCGGGTTCACTTTCCCCTTCTCGATCTGGTTCCGGCGACGCAGGATCTGGTAGGTGTCGAGGTGGAGCTGCTCGGCCGTCGCCACCGCGAGCACCTCCTGGCCAACGCGCTCGCTCCGGTGCGCGATGCGTACGATTACGTTCTCCTCGACTGCCCTCCGTCGCTGGGCCTGCTCACCCTCAATACCCTGACCGCCGCCGATGCGGTGCTGATTCCGATCCAGAGCGAGTTCTACGCGCTGGAGGGGCTTTCGCAGCTACTCAACACGGTGCGTATCGTCCAAAGGAACCTGAACCCGACGCTGCAGATCGATGGAGTTCTGCTGACCATGTTCGACGGTCGCCTGAACCTTTCCAAACAGGTCGCGGAAGAGGCCAGGGAGTACTTCGGAGCAAATGTTTACAAGACATCGATCCCCCGCAACGTCCGCATCGCCGAGGCGCCGAGCTTCGGCAAGCCCATCGTGCTTTACGACGTGATGTCGCAGGGGGCGAAAAGTTACCTCAGTTTGGCCCGGGAGGTGATCGCGCGGGGCGAGGAACGCCGCGTAGGAAACAGCCGATCCGCGGCGGGAGCCAACCTGTGACCGCCACCCGGCGCCCCCGCCTGGGCAAGGGTCTCGGCGCCCTGCTCAGCGAGTATCTGCCACCGGAGGAGCTGCAGGCCGACAGCGGCTTTCGCAGCGTCCCGGTGGAGCGGATCCGCGTCAACCCCTATCAACCGCGCCGCGACTTTTCGCCCGAGGAGCTGGACGAGCTCACCGGTTCCATCCGCGAAAACGGCCTGCTCCAGCCGCTCGTCGTCCGCAGCACGCGGGACAGCGAGGGAGCCACCGGGTGGGAGCTGGTCGCGGGGGAGCGGCGGTGGCGGGCGGTACGCCGGCTCGGCTGGACCGAGGTGCCGGCGCTGGTCCGGGAGCTGGACGATCGGGCCATGCTGCTCCTGGCGATCGTGGAGAATGTGCAGCGCGCGGAGCTGTCTCCGCTCGAAGAAGCGGCGGGGTACCGGCAGCTCACGGAGGAGTTCGGCTTCACCCAGGCGGAAGTCGCGGAACAGGTCGGGCGCCAGCGGTCCACGGTAGCCAACGCGCTGCGGCTCCTGCAGCTACCCGCCAGCATCCAACGGCTGCTCGAGCAGGGACGCGTTTCCGCCGGGCACGCGCGCGCGCTGCTGGGGCTGGCGGACGAGCGCCGCATGGTGGAGCTCGCGCGGGAGACGGCGGAGTCGGGGCTGAGCGTGCGGGAGGTGGAGCGCCGCGTGAGGCGGGCCGCCGCCGGAGAGGAGAAAGCCACGTCGGCTGAGCAGGGTAGCGATCGGCGCGACGCCCACCTGCGGCACCTGGAGCGCGAGCTGCAGCGGACGTTCGGAACGCAGGTGCGGATCCGGGTACGGGCCGGAGAGCGCGGCAGGGTGGAGGTCCCCTTCCTGAATGCGGAAGACTTCGAGCGGATCCTGGATCTCCTCCTCGGCGGCGCGGCGAAGCACCTCTGACCGCGCCGGTTCAGCGATGAAGAGAGACGACCGCCGCATGACCTTTATCGTCGTGCCGCAGGGGGAGGGCGACCTGAGCACGCGCTCCTTCGAAGTCACCTACCGGCGCCTGCGCATCGCGACGATCCTCGCCGGCCTGGTACTCGTCGCGCTGCTCGCGATGGCGGGCACCTGGTGGTACGTTGCCGCGCAGGCGGCGCGGGTTCCCGGGCTGGAAGGGGAAATCGTCGCGCTGCAGCGCGATCGGCAGCGTGTGGCGCAGCTCGAGCGGGTGCTCGCCCGCATGGAGCGCCAATACGAGCAGGTCAGGATCATGCTAGGCGCCGAAGCCCCCGGCCCCCCACCCGAGGCCGTCACGGATTCGGTCGCAGAGTGGATCCCTGGCGCGTGGCCGCTTCCCCAGCGAGGATACGTAACGCGCGGTCCCGGTGGGGCGGGTGCCCGCAGGCACCCGGGGCTCGACATCGCGGTAGCTACCGGCACGCCGGTTCGCGCCGTCGGCCCCGGCACCGTGGTAGAGGCGGGGGAGGACAGCGTCTACGGCAGGTATCTGCGCATCGATCACGGCGACGGGTATACGTCGCTGTACGGCCATGCGTCGCTGGTCCTCGTCCGCCGGGGCGACCGGGTCCGCCGCGCGCAGGAGGTCGCCGTCAGCGGCAACACCGGTCTGTCCACGGCGCCGCACCTGCACCTGGAAATCCGCCGCGGGGGGGAACCCCTGGATCCGCGCAGCGTGCTGCAGATCCCCGGCTGAGCCGGACAAACCAGAAAAGGAGCCATGGGAATGTTCAAGAGCAACTCCAAGAGCGGTGGCGGTGCGCGCCCCGCCAAAGCCTCGAGCGACGGCGCGATCTCCATCATCGGCCCCGGCATGAACATCGTCGGTGACGTGGAGACCGAAGGCACGGTGCGCGTGGAGGGACACGTGCAGGGGAAGGTCCGAGCCGGCCGTGGCGTGGTCGTCGGGCGCGATGGTGAGGTGGTCGGGGACATCGAAACGGAGGATGCAGTGCTCGGCGGTCGGGTGAGCGGGATGATCACCGTGAGGGGCCGCCTGGAACTGCAGAGTACGTGCGAGATCGATGGTGAAATCCGCACCCGCGCCAACCAACTCCAGCTGGAGGAAGGGGCCCGGTTCAATGGGGAAATCCACATGCTGGAAGAGGCGCCGCAGAAAGCACTTCCCGCGGGATCCGACGCAGAGCCCGAGTTGTCCACAAACATGGAGCATTCCGCAACTCCAACGGACGCAATAACTTAACATCGGTGGACGCGTTATCCCCAGATTTTCCACACTGACTTTCCACAAGCGCCCGGAGCGGTTTCCACAATGAGCGTCGCCCTCGCCGATCTGTGTGGATACCTGGATGAATATCTGCGTCTGACGGAGGTTCCCGACTACCCGGGGGCGCACAACGGTTTGCAGGTGGCGAACCCGGGCACGGTCCGAAAGATCGCGGCGGCCGTGGACGCATCCCAGCGCGCCCTGGAGGCCGCGGTCGCCGAGGGCGCCGATCTCCTGCTCGTCCACCACGGCCTCTTCTGGGACGGGAAGCTCCCCGTTACGGGCCGGCGCTACCGGCGATTGTCCCTGGCGCTCGAAAACGACCTGGCGGTCTTCTCGGCCCATCTCCCGCTCGACGTGCATCCGGAGGTCGGCAACAACGTGGCGCTCGGGCGCGCCCTCGGCGCCGAGCTGCGCGGCACCTTCGGCAGCTATCGCGGCCAACCGATCGGCCGCTGGGGAAAGCTGGAGGTGCGCCGGGAGGCCCTCGCGTCGCGGTTGGACGAGTTGCTCGGGGGCAGGGTGCGCATGATTGCCGGGGGGCCGGAGCGCCTCCGGCGCATCGGTGTCGTCACCGGGTCGGGCGCGGACCTGGTTGGCGACGCGCGGGAAGCGGGGCTGGACGCGCTGGTGACGGGCGAAGGCGCCCACCACACCTTTTTCGATGCGATGGAGGGTGGCGTAAACCTCTACCTGGGCGGGCACTATGCGACGGAAACGTTCGGGGTCCGGGCCCTGGCGTCGCACCTGGAGGCGCGCTTCGGCCTGCCCTGGACCTTTCTCGATCAGCCGACCGGGTTGTAGCAGCCCCTCCATCTCCACGGCGCACGACGAGGTGCGCTAGGCGACTACGAGATCTCCCTGCTTTTCCTCCCGCAGCCGCGATCGGAGGTCTTCCACGAAGTCGAACCAGTCGTCTTCGCGGCTCCCGTGGGCGAAGAGGACGAGGCGGAAGCGTCCCTCGACCTCCTTCGAGCCTTCAGCCGCCATCGCCGCTGAGGTACGCCTCGGCCTCGGCGCGCGCACCGCGGAGTGCCGCGACGTGCTCGCCGTATTCCGTCAGGCCGCGGCGGAGCTGCTCGTCGTAGAGGTCCAGAAAGCGCCGGAACGACGTGCGCGCGGTGTCTGTGTCCCCCTCCCGCCTGGCCGCCTCCGCCCTCGCCGCGAGGCCGAACAGGTGGCTCGGGTCGGCCGCGAGGATGGTGTCGGCCTGCGCCGCCGCCGCCGCCGGCTCGCCCCCGGAGAGACGCAGCAGGGCGAGGTGGTAGCGGTCGTCGATGGTGAGGGGTTGGACGCGCCCGTAGGCGGCGATCGCCATCGGCAGGAACATCGCCGCCTGCTCGCCGTCGTCGCTGGAGACCGCCTGCATGACCCGGTTGAAGAGCCGGTCCGCAGCTTCGCGCGGAGACATGGACGCCAGGTCCACCGCGCGCGCGTCTCCGCTCGGAAGCGGCGCGGGTGCCGTCGGCGCGGCGACCTGAGTTCCTCCAGCCACGCCGGAAACCCCCGCGGGAACCGCTTCGTCGCCCCGCGCGCCGATGAAGACGAACACGGCCAGCAGCGCGAGGGCGAGCGCTCCCGTCAGGATCCACGGCAACGACGACGGCCGGGTGGGGAGCGACGCTTGGCTCGAGTCGGCCGCACCCACGGGGGCGCCGCACTCGTTGCAGAAGCGGGCCCCGCGCTGCAAAGGGCTCCCGCAGACGCCGCACTCCGCCTCGAGAGCTACACCGCACTGCGTGCAGAAGCGCCCCGTCGCATCGGCTCCGCACCCGGGGCACGCACCGTCGCTCATTCCGTCGCCTCTTCCCCGACCGCCGAAAGCGTGATCAGCAGCGCGCTCTCCTGCTGGGCGCGGATGTCGTGGGCGTCACCGGGACCGAAGAAGAGCACCTCGCCGCCGCGCAGCTCGTGCTCACTGCCGTCGGCGCGGAAGCCGAGGTGTCCCTCGAGCAGGTGCAGCGTCATGGGACTGTCGGCGTGGTGGGTCCCGATCTCGTTGCCGGCGGCCATCGCCACCAGCGTGACGCGAAAGCGCCCGGACTTTGCCAGCGTACGCCCCGTCCGGCCGCTGCGTCGGTACGGCTCTTCGCCGCGCAGCTCGGCGAGGTGCTCCTGCAGCTTGAAGGTGAGGACGGGGCCAGCGAGGGAACGACTGAGCGACGACATGCTTCCTCCGGGATAGGGATGACGAAAGGGAATCTGCAACGAGCCGCGTGCCCGCACAACGCGGGGGCGCTCAGAAGCGGCGTGCGAAGCCGACGTACAGCCGCGGCTCGCCGCCGCCCCGCCCCGGCCAGACGTACTCGGCGCTGAGCGCATCGCCGAAGATGCTCACCCCGACGCCCAGCGACGTCCTCGTCCCGCCGGTAGGCACCGCTCCGATGCGGAGCAGGTCGGCGCGGGCGTCGTCCCGCGCCGTCGACCATCCCGCATCAGAGGAAAAGGTGAGCGCCGGGCGGAGCGGGGGAATCAGCAAAAGGCCGGAGCGGGCGAGCGGCTGCTCCCCGTACGGAGGGAGGTGGACGAGCAGGCGGGCCCGGCCGATCGCCGCGGTGGTGCCTCCGAACTGGTTGGGCGCGTAGCCGCGCAGCCCTTCCGCCTCACCGAAGCGCAGGAGCCACTGCGGCGCCGTGCTCCCGACCAGGTGCGCGCCGTCCACGCGTCCCGCGATGGTCACGACCCCCACCTCCCGCCGTGCGGAAAGTAACCCGGTGAGGCGGCCTAAATCGAAGTCGGCGAAGCCAACCTCTCCCCGCAGCGAAGCCACCAGGCCATTGCCGAGGGAGCTGGCGCCCGCTCCCCGGGCGTAGGCGACCTCCGTTTCCAGCGCGGCGTGGGTACCGGGATCGACGGGCGCGACGGGGGGAAAATCATCGGCCTCGCCGAAGAGGTAGCTGTCGGTGTTGCGCTGCAGCGAGTCCTGCCGTTCGGCGCGGAGGACGCCCCGCACGGTCCACGACCCGCGGCGGCGGGCGAGCGACACTTCGATCCCCGAGCCGTCGAGGTAGTCGCGCACGTCGTACCCGCCCAGCGCGGCGGGGAAGGCGTAGATCCAGTCCCAACCAAAGGCCGGTCGGAACGCCTGCAGCGGGACCAGGCGCCGGTAGGCGGCGATTCTCGCGGCGACCCCACCCGGACGCGTCGCCAGCCGCCGCAACTGCACCTCCCCGCGTGGCGTCCCTTCCGCGAAGGCCCATCCCCCCGTCGCGTACCCCTCCCACGGAACCGAGGCATCGCGCGGTTGCAGCGACGCCCCGAGTCCGAGGTAGGTGCCTTCGACGCGGTTGTAGCGGAAGAGGTGGTCGCCGCGCTCGTAGCCGAGGGCCAGCCGGACCCCGTCGCCGGCCCCGCCCGCGGCGGAACGGGCGAGGTCCGCGAAGTCCGCCATGTCGGCGCCCACCTCCAAAGGCCCCAGGCCGGCAAAGGCGGTCCGCCCGATGGTCTCCCTGACCAGCCGCTCGGTGCCGGCGGGCGGAGGACTCCACCCGGTGTTCAGCTCGACGCCTCGAAAACGCGTGACCAGGCGGGCAGCCGCGGCGCCGCCAAAGAGTGGCGAGCTGACCTGCACCTCCCGTCGCTGCCGGTAGGGCAGCCAGAAACGCCCGTCCACCAGCCCGTTCTCGAGATCGAAGAAGACGCCGGTCCGGCTCAGCGTGAACCCGCCCCGGGCCGTGAAGCCGAAGCGCGCCCGGGCGACTGCGGCGCGCAGCGTATCGATGGAAAAGGAGCCCACCACCAGCCGGAGTCCGGGAGGAGCGCGACGCCGCGGCGTCACCTCGATGGTGACCAGCGAGAGCGGGTCGCCGCCTCCGGTGGTGATGCGCAGCGTGTCGCGGACGGCAAAGCTGTAGTAGGGGCGCCCTCGCTCCGAAAACGGCTGCAGGGCTCGCGTTCTGCTCCGCTCCCGGGCGTCGCCGTCGGAGCTCAGATCGAAGACGTCGATGGTGGAGCCGTAGAGGTGCGGGATCACCCACGGTTCGCGCAGGGCGGAGCCGAGGGTGTAGGGGGCGGGGACGAGGAGGCGGACGCGGTGCCCGTACAACGCCTGCTCGAGCGCGCCGTTTCGGCTCCAGCGGACTTCGCCCGCGAATTCATCGACCGAGACGGGGATCTCACCGCCGAGCGCGGAATCGGGCCGGATCGAAAGGT
>JBPCJG010000139.1:0-7149 GCA_051005515.1 Longimicrobiaceae bacterium | reverse complement strand
CTCCTGCGCCGCCGCCCGCCCGCGGCGCGCGCCCGGCAGGGGCAGGCGGCGTCAGCGGCGGGGCTCGAGTCGGCTGAGCCGAGCAGTCAGCCGAGCGACGCCGAGGCGGAAACGCCCAAGGCTCCTGCCGGAGCGCCCCCCACCACCTACGCCCGCCTTTTCGTTTCGGTCGGCAAACGCGACGGCGCCCGGCCGGGCGACCTGGTCGGCGCGATCGCCGGGGAAAGCGGCATTCCCGGCGGCAAGATCGGGAGGATCGAGATCCGTGACACCTTTTCGATCGTCGAGGTCGAGGCCGACGTCGTGGAGCGGGTGGTACGGGCGGTGAACGGCACCACCATCAAGGGTCGCGCGGCGCGGGTCGACTACGACCGCGACCGGGTGGCTCCGCCGCGGCCATCCGGGGCACGGCGGCCCCGGCCCGACGGGCGGCCCCGGGAGGCGCAGTGAGCCCCAACGCGAAGAGCCACGCCGGTGGCCGTGGCTCCTCGCTCATCCCGCGCCTACCTGTCGCGTCAGGAAACGGCGTCCTTGAGCCCCTTGCCCGGACGGAAGGCGGCGCTGGTCGAGGGCGCGATGTCGATCTCCTTGCCGGTGCGCGGGTTCCGACCTTTGCGCGCTCCGCGCTTCTTGGTTTCAAAGCTGCCGAAGCCGGTGATCTGGACTTTCTCGCCTTTCTGGAGGGCTTTGGAGATGATCCCGTCGTCGACGGCGAAGAGGGCGTCTACCGTCTTCTGCGCGTCCGACCGGCTCGTGTCCGTCCGGTCCGCGAGTTTCTGGATGAGTTCGGACTTGTTCACCGCGGAGCTCCTGATTGGGGGGGATGATCCGACGAAAAGCGAACGGCGGCGCCGTTCCTTCGTACAGTAGGCCCGATCCGGGCGTCCGTCAAGAGAGTTTTTCGCCGTTGTCTTCATGACTGCCCCGTCCCCCGCGGCGGCCCGCGAGCTGGAAGTTGCGGGAGAGATCGCGCACGCCTTCCTCACCGCGGACGGTCCAGCCGAGGTCTACCGCCTGGCGCTCGAGCGGCTCACGCCGCTCGTGGGGGCGGCCTTTGGCTGCGTCTTCCTGGAAGACGCGGAAGATCGCGAGCTGCTCCGGGTGGTCGCCGCGTACAACTGGCCGCAGCGGTACGCGGAGCACCTCGGCTCACTGCGGGTTCGCGTCGGCAACGGTCCGACCGGCAAGGCGGTGGCGGACGGCAAGGTGATCGAGGCACCCGACATCTTCGCCGATCCGTCGCTGGAAGAGTGGTACGAGCCGGCGCGCGAGCTCGGCTTCGTTTCCGCCGTGGCGGCGCCGTTGACGATCGACGGGAAGGCGGCTGGCTCCATCACCTTCTACTTCGCCGCACCGGCGGAAGCGGACGAGACGGACCGCCACCTGATCCGGCTGGTCGCCGATCAGCTCTCGGCTACCGCCGAGAAAGCCCACCTGATCGAGGATCTGGAGCGTGCGAAGAGCCGACTGGAGCGGCAGAACGAGCAGCTCGAGCTGCGCGTCAGCGAGGCAGAAGAGGCCCGGCGACTCAAGAGCGAGTTTCTCTCCAACGTCTCGCACGAGCTGCGCACCCCGCTCACCGCGGTGCTGGGCTACGCATACCTCCTGCAGGAAGGGCTCTCGAGCGGTCTGAGCGAGGAGCAGCGGGCGACCGTGGAGAAGCTGGAAAGCTCCGCCATCGCGCTGATGGGCCGGATCAACGACCTCCTCGACCTGAGCAAGCTCCGACAGGGAGCTACCAGCCCGCAATACGAAGCGTGCGACGCGGTGGGGTTGGCCCGCGCGGCGCTCGCGGTGCATCCGCCGCTGGCGTCGGGCGTGGTGCTCAGCACCGACTTCCCCGACCGGGCGCTCCCGGTGCGGACCGACCCGGGCGCCGCGGTCCGCATCCTCCGCTCGCTGCTCGACAACGCGATCAAGTTCACCGCGCAGGGGAGCATCCGCTTCTCCCTGACCGAGACGGAGGGCGATCGCCTCCTCTGGACCGTCGAAGACACCGGCATCGGCGTCGCGCCCGAGGAGTGCGAGCGCGTCTTCGACGAGTTCCGGCAGGGCGACGGCTCCACGACCCGCCAGTACGGAGGCGCGGGTCTGGGGCTCGCTCTCGCGCGCGGGCTCGCCCGGCGCCTCGGCGGCGACATCGCTGTGCGGTCGCAGGTAGGCGTCGGCTCCGCCTTCGCCCTCCGGCTCCCTGCGGATCCCGGAGGCAACGCGTGAGCGGATTCGCCACGGTGGTCTTCGACTGCGACATGACGCTGGTCGGCGTGGAAGGCATCGACGTGCTCGCGGAAGTGGCCGGCGCGGATGCCGAACGCATCGCCGCGCTCACCCGAGCGGCCATGCACGGGACGCTTCCGCTGGAGGCGGTCTACGGAAAGCGGCTGGCCGAGATCCGTCCCGGGAAGCGGGAAGTCGCCGAGCTCGCGCAGCGCTACCGCGCCGCCCTGGCGCCGGACGCCGGCGAAACGGTGGCGGCCCTGCGGGAGCTCGACAAGACGGTGCGCGTAATTTCGGGAGGGCTGCGCCCGCCGGTCGAAGCCCTCGCGGCGGAGCTGGGGATCGCGGCGGACGAGGTGGCGGCGGTGGGGATCACCTTCGCCGCCGACGGGAGCTACGCCGACTTCGAACGCGGCTCCCCCCTCGCCCGCGCCGGCGGCAAGGCGGAGATCCTGCGGGAGTGGCAGCTCCCCCGCCCCGCTCTGCTGGTCGGAGACGGCAGCACGGACGCCGAGGCGGCCGACGCCGTGGACGCGTTCGCCGCGTACATGGGTTTCGCGTACCGCGCGGCGGTCGCCGCGGCGGCGGATGTCGTCCTCAGCGATGCGTCGCTCGCCCCCGTGCTGGCTCTCGCCGCCGACGAACAGGACCGGCGCGAGCTGGAAGGGTCGCGCTGGGCGGAGCTGCTGGCGCGCGGCGACCGGCTGCTCAAAGTGAGCGCATGACGACGCACCCGTCCGCAACGGAGTTCGCGCGCTTCTTTCTACCGGGTCCCACGGCGGTCCGTCCGGAGGTGCTGCAGGCGCTGGCGCGGCAGCCGATCGGCCATCGCGGGGCCGCGGCCACCGCCCTGCTCGCCGGCGTGGAGGCGCCCCTGCGCGAGGTTTTCGGGACCGAGCGGCCGGTGTACGTGGCCACCTGCTCCGCCACCGGCTTGATGGAGGCGGGGGTCCGCTGCGGAGTGCGGCGGCGCGCCCTTTGCCTGGTGAACGGCGCCTTCAGCGAGCGCTTCCGAGACCTCGTCACCGCGTGCGGCCGCCACGCCGCCGAGTACGCCGTCCCCTGGGGGGAGGCGCACGATGCGGACGAGGTGGAGCGGCGCCTCCTCGCCGACCCCGGTTGCGACGCGCTCACCGTGGTCCACTCCGAAACCTCGACCGGAGTGCTCAACCCGCTGCGGGAGATCGCTGCCGCGGTGCGCTCGGTAGAAGAGCGCACCGGACGGGAGATCCTCCTTCTGGTGGACGGCGTGACCAGCGTCGGTGGCGCCCGAGTTCGGACGGACGAGTGGCGGCTCGACTGGCTCCTGACGGGTTCGCAGAAGGCCCTCGCGCTCCCGCCCGGGCTCGCCTTCGGAGCCGCGTCCCGAGGGCTGCTCGAACGGGCGGAAACGCTCCCGGAGCGGGGCAGCTACTTCGATCTGCTCGAGTGGGACCGCTACGCAGCGAATCACCAGACGCCGACCACGCCGGCGGTGAACCTCCTCTATGCGCTGGAGGAACAGCTGCGCTACATCGCGGCCGAAGGGATCGGCGCGCGCACCGCCCGTCACACGGCGATGGCGGCTCGGTGCGCGGAGTGGGTCGAGGAGACCGGCGCCCGCTGGGGCCTCGGGGTGCTCGCGCCGCCGGAGCGGCGCTCGCCGACCGTGACCGCGCTGACGGTATCGGGCGAAGGCGCCGCCCCGACGCTGGTACGGGCCCTCGCCGAGCGCGGCTACACCGTCGGGTCCGGGTACGGTCGCCTCAAGGGGGAAACCTTTCGCATCGGCCACATGGGTGACCACACCGTGGAGGAGCTGGACGATTTGCTCGACGCGCTGACGGAGGTGCTGGGAGCGTGACGGAGCGGCTGCGGGTGCTGGTCACGGACGAGGTGGATCCGGAGGGAGTGGCCCTGCTGCGTTCCGAAGCCGCGCTGGAGGTGGACGAGCTCCCCACCCTGCCCGCAGACGAGCTGCTCGGCCGCATCGGCGACTATCACGCCCTGGTGGGCCGGAGTGCGACGCGGATCAGCGGCGAACTGCTGGAACGCGGGGAACGGCTGCGCGTGATCGGGCGCGCCGGCGTGGGGGTCGACAACATCGACCTCGAACGCGCGACAGAGCTGGGGATCGCCGTCATCAACGCCCCCGGCGGGAACACCGTTTCGGTGGCGGAGCTGGCCCTGGGGCTGCTCCTCGCCCTGGTCCGCAATCTGATCCCCGCGGCCACTTCGATGGAGGCGGGCCGCTGGGATCGCTCGATCCTCGGCGGCTCCGAGCTGCGCGGCCGCACCCTCGCAATCGTGGGGCTGGGCAGGATCGGGGGCGAAGTGGCCCGGCGGGCACGCGCTTTCGGGATGCAGGTGGTCGCGTACGACCCGTACGTCGCGGCCGGGCGCTTCGAGGAGCTGGGGGTGGAACGGGCGGAGGATCTCGCCACGGCGCTGGAGCGGGCGGACGTGCTCACCGTGCACGTGCCCCTGAGCGCCGAGACGCGCGAGATGATCGGCGCCCCCGAGCTCGCGCGGCTGCGGCCGCAGGCACTGCTCCTCAACCTGGCCCGCGGCGGAGTCGTCGAGGAAAACGCACTGCTGGACGCGCTCCGCGCCGGACGCCTCGCGGGTGCGGCCCTCGACGTCTACGAGCGCGAACCGCTGGCCGCCGACCATCCCTTCCGGCGGCTCCCCAACGTGCTGCTCACCCCACACCTCGGCGCGTCGACCGGCGACGCGCAGCGGAGCGTCGCCACCGAGGCCTGCTCGGCGGTTCGCGACGCGCTGCTGACGGGAGATCTGAGCGCGGCGCTGAACGCGGCGGGGGTGGGCGGCCCCGGCTGGAGCGAACTGGGGCCGCTGCTGGCGCTGGCCGACCGGCTCGCGCGGCTCGGCCGCGCCCTGCTCCCGGGCGGCGTGAGTGGCCTGGAGCTACGCTACTCGGGCCCGCGGGAGGAGGCGCCGCGACCGCTCCTGCTCGCGGCGCTGCAGGGGGTACTCCGCGACGTGGTGGACCGCCGCGCGATCAACCTCGTGAACGCGCAGCACGTGGCCGAGGAGCGGGGCCTCGAAACTGCCTGGACGCACGCCGGCGGACACGGCGAGTGGGGCGAGGAGATCGAGGTCCGCCTCGAAGGCGGCGACCGCAGCCTGCGGGTGGGCGGCGCCCTGCTCGGCGAAGCGCACGGGCGCATCGTCCGCATCGGTGCCTTCCGGGTAGACGTTGCGCCCCGCGGCACCCTGCTCGTGCTGCGCAACCACGACGTCCCCGGCGTGATCGGACGCGTAGGCACCCTGCTGGGAGAGGCAGGCGTCAACATCGCCGAATACCACCAGGCGCGGCTGCAGGCGGGCGGCGAAGCCCTCGCCGCCGTCTCGATCGACACGCCGGTGCCCCGCGAGGTGCTCGAGCGACTCGCCTCGCTCGCGGAGGTGCTGGAGGTGCGGCAGGTGGAGATGGAATGAACCCTGCTCGCTGCCGCACCGCGGAACTCACGCTTTCCATTCCCCCTTCCTGATCCCCCATGGGAGTTCGCAGCTGGTTCTTTGGCGCCGATGACGACGCCGCCGACGCGGCGGCACTCCGCCGCGGCAACCTGATGGACTCACTGCTCGGGCGGCAGGAAGAAAAGGTCCACGCGCTCGGCGAATACGACGCGAGCAGCTATCCAGAGGAGCTGCGGGAATTGCTCGTGCGAAGGGAAGCGGTAGCGCAGGAGGTGATCGCGATCGATCCTACCGACCCGGCGGCGCGCGCGGCGGCGGTCCCGCGCCTCAAGGAATTGCTGGCGCGCTACCCCCACCCACTGGTGTACGAGCTGCTCCTGCACGCCTACCTCGAAGCCGGACGGGTCGAAGAAGCGAAGGGGGTGGCGTTCGCCGCCCGCGAGCGGCGGCACGAGTGCGCGCGGTCACCCCATCCCGAAATCCGCGCCGAAACCGACCGGCTCCGCGAATGGAGCCCCGAGGAGGTGGAGCAGCTGCACGCGGAGCTGCGCAGCGGCGGCCCCCGCCGCTGAACGCTGTCGCGGCGACCGCGGGCTACGGCGTGCGCGGGTCGCCGGGGCGCACGGGAACCGTGTCGTTCACCGTGGTGCCGCCGGTGGCGATCCCGCCGGTGTCCGTGAGCACGCCGGCGTCCTCCACGTGGCGATCGGGAGCCCGCTCACAGGCGGCGGTGGCCAGCGGGAGCAGCAGGGCGAGGGCGAGCGGGAAACGAGCAACTTTCACGAGATTCGGGACCGGACGAGGGGAGCGGAGCGAAGCAGTACGGCGGAGCAAGAAAGACTCCCGACCGCTTCAATGGCCTCCGTTCACGCTCCGCCTCACTACCTGGGCACCGTCCCAGGCTCCGATGATGGAAACGCGGAGCACCTGCGCCCAACGCTCCCGCTGCTCGGAGTGGTCCCTGGGGCGCAGCTCATTGCGTTCCTCGTTCACCTCGCCGAGCACCCGGTCCGCGCCGGCCTCGTCTCCGAGCTCGAGCAGGTACATGCCGATGGCCTGGCGGATCTCGGGGTTCTCCGTGGCGCCCGACATCAGGCGCAGGCGCTTGATGCAGAGCGCTTCCGTCTCCGCCGCCCTGGCCGCCGCGACGTACTCCGCGATCGCGTGATGGGCCTCGCTGACCAGCCCCGCCGCCGGGAGTGACGGAAGTTCCTCCCCCAGGGTGAGGAACGCCAGAGTGCAGCGGGCACGCACCACGTCGGGCGCGATGCGGATCACCTTGCGGCAGGTGGCGGCGGCGGCATCGTAGAAACCGGTTTCCAGAAAGGCGTCGATCGCCCCGCCGAAGTAACGGAGCGCGCGCTCCGGATGCTTCGCGCGTACGCACAGGTCGCCCGCGCGGTTCAGCAGTTGTCCTCGCTGACGGTCGTCGCTGAGCGAGCGAATCTCTGCCTCGAGCTCTTCGAGCTGCTCGTCCAGCTCCACGAGCGGATCGAGCGGCGGCCTGCG
>JBPCJG010000138.1:0-11229 GCA_051005515.1 Longimicrobiaceae bacterium | reverse complement strand
AGAAAAGCGCCGTCCTTTCCGACGGAAAGCCCGATGTTCCCCCCCGCGCCGGTCAGCATGTAGAGGTGGCTGGCGACCGGCATCGCGCGCACCTGGATGGTGTCGAAGTTCCGCTGGGCGTGGAGCGTCGGCGTCGCCAGGAGCAGGAGGAGGACGAGAGGGAGCGCCAGGCGCCGCACGGGGGAAGCAGGAATCACGAGTATCATGGAGCTGGCGGTGAGGGGAGGAAACTTCGATCCAGTCGATCGGCTCCGTGCAAGCTGCGCAGCCGGCGCTCCCGGTGCAACTGCCCCGGCTCTTCCAGACGGCGAGCTTTCCACGGCCGGTTGCATTCCGCGCCTGCCCGCGAGGGCTTACTTTGAAAGGGAGACGGATTCCACCCTCAGGAGGTCCGGATGTTCTTTCGCCAGATCGTCGAGGAGAAGCTCGCTCAGAATGCCTATCTGATCGGCTGCCAGCGCACCGGGGAAGCCCTGCTTGTCGATCCGGAGCGGGACATCGATCGCTACGTCGCCCTCGCGGAGCGGGAGGGGCTGAAGGTCACCGCCATTGCCGAAACGCACATCCACGCCGACTTCCTTTCCGGGGCGCGTGAGTTCGCCGAGCGCGGCGTCCGCGTCTACCTTTCCGACGAAGGGGACGCCGACTGGAAGTACGGCTGGGCGACCGAGGGTGATCACGACGTGGTGATGCTCCGGGATGGCGACACCTTCCGCGTGGGCAATGTGCGCGTCGAGGCGCGGCACACGCCGGGGCACACCTCCGAGCACCTCAGCTTCCTGGTGACCGACGAGGGGGGCGGGGCCGACGAGCCGATGGGGATGGTGAGCGGCGACTTCGTATTCGTCGGGGCCGTCGGGCGGCCCGATCTGCTCGAGACCGCGGCGGGGCAGGCGGGGGCGCGGGAGCCCGCGGCGCGCTCGCTGTACGCTTCGGTACAGGACTTTCTCACCCTGCCCGACTACCTGCAGGTGTGGCCGGGACACGGGGCGGGGAGCGCGTGCGGCAAGGCCCTCGGCTCGGTGCCGGATTCGACGGTGGGGTATGAGAGGCGTTTCAACCCCTCGCTCGCCACGTCGCGACAGGGCGAGCGCGCCTTCGTCGACAGCATACTCGACGGCCAGCCCGAACCGCCACTCTATTTCGCCCGCATGAAGCGGTTGAACAAGGAGGGTCCTCCCGTGCTGGGCGACCTGCCTCGACCCTCACGGATCGATGCCGTGGAGTTGGCGGAGCTGGCGGGCCGCACCGACGTGGCGGTGGTGGACACCCGGGCAGACCGGAGCGCCTTCATGCGGGAGCATCTCGCCGGCTCTCTGCATGCTCCACTCGACGGCAGCTTCCCGACGCTGGTCGGATCGTACGTGGAGCCCGACACCCCGGTGTATCTGCTGGTGGAGGAGGCGCGGGTCGAGGAGGCGGTGCGCGACCTGGTGCGGGTGGGGATCGACCGGATCGCTGGCTACGCGCCTGCCGAGGTGCTGAACGAGCTGCGCGACGCAAACGGAGCGCTCGCGAGCACGGAAGAGATCTCCACGCGCGAGTTGGAGCGGCGCCGGCAGGACGACAATGTCGCGGTGGTGGACGTCCGACGTCTGGACGAGTACCGCGAGGGTCACGTTCCCGGCGCGCGGCTCGCACCGCACGTTCGCCTTCCCGAATACGCATCGGAGCTGCCGAATGGCCGCACCTTGCTGGTCCACTGCGCGGGCGGTGTGCGGGCAGCGGCGGCCGCGGCATACCTGGAGCGGAGCGGCCACGACGTGGTCTACGTGAACGGCCGTTTCAGCGAGTGGGCGGACGCCCATCCCGCCGAAGTCACAGAGGGAGAACGGGCCCCGGAGCCTGCTCGAGCGAGCGTCGGCGCGTGAACCGGGCCGCGACGATGGACGAGCGCGCCGATCCGCCGGAGCGCCCGCACGCGGACGCTCGCTTCGAGGAGCTGCGGGAACGCGAGTTCGCCCGGCTCGACGCGGCGGAGTGCACCTACCTCGACTACACCGGCAGCGGCCTCTACGCCGAGTCGCAGATCCGCAGCCACGCCGACCTGCTGAGCCGCAGCGTCCTCGGCAACCCGCACTCGCGCAACCCCACCTCCACCGCCAGCACGGAGCTGGTGGAGCGGGCGCGGCTCCGGGTGGCGGAGTTCTTTGCAGCGGACCCGGACGAGTATGAGGTGATCTTCACGCCGAACGCGAGCGGCGCGCTGAAGCTGGTGGCCGAGAGCTATCCCTTCGCAGCGGGGTCGCGCTTCCTGCTCACCGCCGACAACCACAACTCGGTGCACGGGATGCGGGAGTACGCCCGTGCCGGGAACGCGGAGATCCGCTACGTACAGCTCGATCGGGAGCTCCGGGCTGCCGACCTCGAAGGCGCGCTGGCCGGGGCGGATCCGGATGCTCCCAACCTCTTCGTCTACCCGGCGCAGTCGAACTTCTCGGGAGTGAAGCACCCGCTGGAGTGGATCGAGACCGCGCGGAGCGCTGGGTACGACGTGATGCTCGACGCGGCTGCGTTCGTGCCGACCAGCCGCCTCTCGCTCCGCGCCCTCCACCCGGAGTTCGTCTGCCTTTCCTTCTACAAGATGTTCGGCTTTCCCACGGGCGTCGGCGCGCTGCTCTGCTGCAAGCGGGCGATTGGTCGTCTGCAGCGACCCTGGTTCGCCGGCGGCACCGTGCGCTTCACCTCTGCCGGCAGCGGCGTGCGGCTCCTCCACGACACGGCCCGCGCCTTCGAAGACGGGACCGTCAACTACCTCGACATCGCTGCGATCCCGGCCGGGCTCGACTTTCTCGAAGGGGTGGGGATGGAGAACGTGAACCGCCACGTGATGCGGCTGACGGAGATGCTGCTGGAACGGCTGCGGGAGCTGCGCCACGCCGGTGGCGCCCCGCTGGCGTGTGTCTACGGACCTCCCGACACCGAAGACCGGGGTGGAACAGTCGCCTTCAACCTGCTCGGCGCCGACGGCCACCCCATCGACTTCCGGCTGGTGGAGGAGCGGACGAACGCGGCGAACGTATCGTTGCGGACGGGCTTCTTCTGCAACCCCGGTGCTGCGGAGTTCGCCTTCGACTACCGCAACGACGAGGTGCGGCGCTGCGCCGGCACCCTTACGGCGGAGACGTTCACAATCCAGCAGTTCTCCGTTTGTATCGGCGAGAAGCCGGTGGGCGCGGTGCGCGTGTCCCTCGGCATCGCCAGCGACGAGGGGGACGTGGAGCGGCTGATGGAGGTGCTGCGGAGTTTCGGCGAGTCGGGGTGAATACCACGTGCGCTCCGCCGCGCCGCCGGTCGTCGTCGTGAGCTGATTTCGCGTTCCGGGTAGGGACTCTGGACTCCCTCGAACCGCCCGGTCGCTGGCGCATCCTCCTGGTCCTCGCCGGCGCGGAGCTACTCGGGATGTCGCTCTGGTTCACCGCGAGCGCCGTCGCGCCGCAGCTCCGTGAGCTCTGGCGCCTTTCCGCTGCGCAGACAGGATGGCTCACCACGGTCGTCCAGCTCGGCTTCGTTGCCGGCACTGCCGCGGCCGCGACGCTGAACCTGGCCGACGTGCTGCCGCTGCGGCGCTACTTCGCGGTGTCCGCCTTGCTGGGCGCCGCGGCCAACGCGCTGCTGGTAATCGTTCCAGGGTACGGTGCCGCGCTCGTCCTCCGCTTCGCGACCGGCTTCTTCCTCGCGGGCGTCTATCCCCCCGCGATGAAGATGATCGCCACCTGGTTCCGCGCCGGGCGAGGGCTCGCCATCGGCGTGCTGGTAGGCGCGTTGACGGTCGGCAAGGCGACGCCGTACCTGCTGCACGCTTTCGAAGCTGTGAGTCTGTCGGGTGTGGTGCTCACCGCCTCCGCCGGCGCCCTGCTCGGCGCTGCGGCGGTCGCGCTCGCCTATCGCGATGGTCCCTTCGCCTTCGATCGGCGGCCTTTTTCGTGGGGGCTGGTCGCCACCGTGCTGCGCCACCAGCCGACGCGGCTGGCTATCTTCGGATATCTCGGTCACATGTGGGAGCTGTATGCCATGTGGGCGCTCGTGGCGGTGTTTTTCCACCAGGTGGCAGCGGCCCACTCCGATCTGGTTTCACGCGCGACGCTGATCTCCGGCATCGCCAGCTTCCTCGTCATCGCCGCCGGCGGTGCGGGCGCCATCTGGGCCGGGCGACTCGCCGACCGCGTCGGCCGCGAGCGGGTGACGATCTGGATGATGGCGATCTCGGGGAGCTGCGCCCTCGTCTTCGGCTGGTTGGCGGCGACGCCGCTGCCGCTCCTGTTCGCGCTCGGCCTGCTCTGGGGCTTCACCGTGGTCGCGGACTCCGCCCAGTTCAGCGCCGTAGTCACCGAGGTGGCGCCGCCGCACGCCGTCGGTACCGCGCTGACGCTGCAGACCTCCCTCGGCTTCGCCCTCACCGCGGTGTCGATCTGGCTGGCCGTGGAGGTGTCGTCGCGGGTAGGGTGGGGTCCGGCGTTCAGCCTGTTAGCGGTCGGACCGGCGCTCGGGATCGTCGCGATGCTGCGGCTGCGGAGGGTGCGGAAGGGCTGATCGCCCCCAGTATGCGGCAATCACGTCTTCGAACCGTGCACCGCCGCCAGCGGCAGGTCCCGCTCCGCGGCCCACGCCTCCCACTCCGCAGCCGTGCGCGTATGGAACACGCGACTCAGCTCGTCGGCGGAGAGCGCCTCGACCTCCAGCTCCCGGGCGAGGCGTTCCCGGAAGTGCGGCTCGAGCGCCGCGACGGCGACCCAACCCTCCCGCGCCTCATATACTCCGTATGCCGCTTCGCCGCCGCCGAGCAGCCCCCCCGGCGCGGTGAGCCCGTGGCGGAGGGGGAGCGCGAAGCCGGCGGCTGCGTCGCTCAGCGCCACCTCCGCGCGGGCCGCCCCGGCGCCGCGCTCGCGGGCGAGGAGCAGCGCCAGCGCCGCGGCCACCGTCTGCTCGGCGCCGGCCAGGTCCGCCAGCAGCGTCCGCGGCAGCCGCGGCGAGTCCAGCAGACCCGCCGTCGCCTGATAGGTGAGGTCGTGTCCCGGCCGCTCCGTCCGTGTTCCCGGCTCCCCCACCACCGCGACGTGGCAGAGGGTAGGGTGGCGGGCGTGAAGTTCCGTCCATCCCAGACCGAGGCGGCGGAGCGCCGCGGGGCGAGAAGCCGTCAGCAGCAGGTCGGCCGCGGCGAGCAAGGCGTCCAGGCCGGTGCGGCCGGCGAGATCCTTGAGATCGAGCCGGACCACGGCCTGGCTGTCCACCAGTTCGGCGTACCAGCCGGGCGCGATGTGCTGGAGCGGGTCGCCGCCCGGGGGCTCGACCTTGGTGACTTCGGCTCCCATCGCCCGAAGCCGCGCGGCGGCGATGGGGCCGGGGACGTACACGGCCAGCGACACCACCCGCATGCCGACCAGCGGCATCATCGTCGCAGGGAGTGAATGGGTGCGATGAGGGGGTGGCACCGGCTCACTCCTCCGGCGTGTATCTTGCGCCTTCCCGACCTTTCGGGCTGCTGTCCGCGCTCACCATCCGTTCCGCTGTTCATCACCACCTCGAAGAGGAGATCCCGTATGGCGCGTTACCCACGAGACTATCAACCGTACGACCGGGATTTTCGCGGCGGACCCCCACGCCGCCGCAGATACGGGTACGACAGCGGGTACGGGGGCATGCGCTCCGACGCCCGCCCCCGCTCGTGGCGAGACTTCCCCGGCGAGGGCGGCTGGTATGGCGAGCGCCCGGGCTACCCGGATCGCGAGCTCGCCGCGCAGGGGTCCCGATTCCGCGAGCGGGACGGCGGATACGAGCCGCGCGGCCCTCGCTACGGCCCACCCTTCGCCGGCCACAGCAGAGGGGCTCTTCCCGACGCGGATCGGGTCCGGGCGGCGGAAATCATGACCCGCGATCCCGAAACGGTGACTCCGGACGCGATGGTCGCCGATGTCGCCCGCAAGATGCGCCAGCTCAACGTGGGGATCATCCCGGTGGTCGATGGGGACGACACTACGCAGTTGCGCGGCGTGGTCACCGACCGGGATCTCGCCGTGCGGGTGCTCGCGGAAGGCGGAGACGGGACCGTAAAGGTGTCCGAATGCATGAGCGAGGAGGTGGCCACGGTAGACCGCTTCGATACCGTCCACGACATCTTCAACGTGATGAAGCGGGAGCGCGTGCGGCGCGTCCCCGTTACCGACGGGCAGGGGCGCCTCGTGGGAATCGTCGCGCAGGCCGATCTGGCCGTCAACTACGCCGGGCTCGACCTGCAGCGGGAGACGGAGGTCGAAGAGGTGTTGGAGCGGATCTCCGAGCCCGCCGCGCCGCGCCGCGGCGAAGAGTACGAAGAGTTCGCAGGCAGCGGAGCGGGTCGCTCGGAGTAAGCGCCGCGATCCGCGCCTCGCACCGGTCGCCGCGGTGACGGGGCGGCGGGTCACCTTTCCCGGATCGGGCGGGACGACGCTCAACGGGCGGCTCGAGCTGCCACCGGGGGACGCCCCGCTGGCGTGTGCGCTCTTCGCCCACTGCTTCACCTGCTCCAAGGATCTGAACGCAGTCGTGCGCATCGCCAGAGCGCTGACCATGGAAGGGATCGCGGTGCTCCGCTTCGACTTCACCGGCCTCGGAGAAAGTGAGGGAGACTTCGCGGCCAGCAACTTCTCCTCCAACGTGGAGGATCTGGTGGCTGCCGCGGAGTTCCTGCAGGACGAGCAGGGCGTACCCGCCGTACTGATCGGGCATTCGCTCGGCGGCGCGGCGACCATCCGGGCGGCAGGGCGGATCCCCGCCGCCGTCGCGGTGGCCACCATCGGCGCGCCGTTCGATCCCGCACACGCCGCCGGGCTCTTCGCCACTTCCGAGGAGGAGATCGACCGCGTGGGCGAGGCCGAGGTCGTACTCGCCGGGCGGAGCTTCACCGTGCGGCGCCAACTGCTAGAAGACCTGCGGCAGTCACAGATCCGGGACTCCCTCGAATCACTCGGTCGGCCGCTGCTGGTCTTCCATTCGCCCCTGGATCAGACGGTCGGGATCGAAAACGCCGCCTCCATCTACACAGCCGCCCGTCATCCCAAGAGCTTCGTCTCTCTCGACGACGCCGACCACCTGCTCACGCGCGAGAGCGACGCATGCTACGTGGGCGAGGTGCTCGCCGCGTGGCTGTCTCGCTACCTGCCACGCGCGGAGCCGCCCGACGTCGAAGCGCTGGTGGCGAAGGCGCAGGTGGCCACCCGCACCAGGGCCGGGGCGGTCCGGACGGAGGTGATGGCGGCGAGCCATGGCCTGGTCGCCGACGAGCCGGTGGCGGTCGGCGGGAACGACGAGGGACCGACGCCGTACGACCTGCTGCTCGCGGCGCTCGGAGCGTGCACCGGGATGACGCTGCGCATGTACGCGGAGCGGAAAGGGCTGGAGCTCGGCACGGTGGACGTGCACCTGCGTCACGGCAAGCTGCACGCCGACGACGAGCGGCGGTGCGAGGGGGAGGACGCCCGGCTCGACCGCATCGAGCGCTGGGTCGAGCTGCACGGCGAACTGGACCCGGAGCAGCGCGAGCGGCTGCTGGAGATCGCCGACCGCTGCCCGGTGCACCGGACGCTTTCCGCGGGGGTGGTGGTCGAAACGCACCCGGCCGGCACCACGCCGGACGGAGTGGGGTAGGCGGGCGGCAACCCAAGACGCCTGTACGGCGTCTGGGCCACTCAGCTCTCGGGCGGCGTTTCCACCCAGCCCCGCAGACCCTCGATGCCGTCGCGGAGCAGGTTGCGCGGCTCGCGCAGGTACGATCTGGCCTGCTGCGCTTCCCGCTCAGGCAGCTTGTCCGCGTGCGACACGGCTTCGTCGAGGTGCTTGAGCGCATCCACCGCTTTCTCGAGCATTTCCACCAGCCGGCTGTCGACGGATTTGGTTCTCATCTTCGCGGCGTTGGGGTTCCGGCTCGAAGGTAGGCCGCCGGGGTCGTCGCGGGCAAGGGATTTGCTGAACTCGACTCTCCGGGCACGCGCGTGCCGCACGATCCACGAACCGGATCCGTCATGATCGACAAGCAAGATCTCGACCGTCTGATTGGGCAGAACGATTTTGAAAAGCCGGTACTTTCTCTCTTTCTGGACATGTCGGTGGGCTCCGACAATCGGCGGACATATTCCGTCTTCCTGAACCAGCTCCGAGCCCAACTCGACGAGTTGGGCAATGGCCGGCGCAGCTTCCAACCGCAGGAGATGGAGACGCTCCTCGATCGGGTTGAGGAGTGGATCGGCGACGAGTTTCGCGAAGAAAACCGCGGCGTCGTCATCTACGCCGAGATCGGCGGAGAATACTTCGAGGCGCTGCAGTTTCCCGTCGCGGTCCAGAATCGCACCGCGATCGACGACCGCCCGGTGATCCGGCCGCTCGCGCAGGTGATGGGTGACTTTCAGCATCACGGCGTCGTCCTCCTAGACCGCGAGCACGTGCGCATCCTGAGCGTCTATCTCGGCGCCGTGCTCGACGAGGTGGAGGTGCGCGGCGATCCCCTCCCCACCGCCCACGACGTGCAGGCGGGCGGGTATTCCCAGCAGCGCTACCAGCGCCGCAAGGTGGAGGAAATGAAGCACTTCTTCCGGGACTTCGCTCAGGAAGTGGAGGAATTCGTACGTCTTTACGAGCCGGACGATCTGGCGATTCTCGGCACGGACGAGAACGTCGCCCAGTTCCTCGGCTTCCTCCCGGACTCGCTGCGCGACAGCGTGATCCACACCGGGCCCATGCCGACGGACGAACGTGCTCCGGAGATCATCGCGCGGCTGAACCCCCATCTGCAGGAGCAGCGCGAAAGGGAGAAACAGAAGGCAGTCGACCAGGTTCGCGAGCGCGCCGCCAACGACTACCTCGCCACTGCCGGTTTCGGCGCCACGCTGGTGGCCCTGCAGGAAGGCAAGGTGGACACGCTGATCCTCGGCGAGAACCAGTCACGTGAGGGGGCGCGCTGCCCGACCTGCCGCTTCGTCTTCGCCCGGGAGGTTTCGACCTGTCCGTACGACGGCTCGGCCACGGAAGATGGCGTTGACGTGGTCGAGGAGATGGTGAGGATGGCGGAGGGACAGGGCGTCACGCTGGAGTTCGCCGATCCGCAGGCCGTCTCCGAACTGCGGGGAGCCGGAGCGTTGCTCCGCTACTGACGCCGATCCCCCGCGGCGGCTTGACGGCCTCCGCGGGGGCGGGGTAGTTTGACCTCCACGTCAGCAGGCAGAACACCCCCCACGCACCTCCATGTCCCGCAAACTCGCCGACGCCGGCGAGCTGGCCCGGTTGCGCGAAGAGCTCGAATCCGTCGAGGGCGTCGCCCGGGCGTTCGTCGAGAGCGACCCCGTGGCAGTCTACCTGATTGGCGACTCCGAGAGCCGGGCGCCGCTCGAAGCTCCCGCACGCGCGGTGCTCGCACGGCACGGTCTGGGCGCGGCCGATGTCCGCCTGGAGGTCAGCTATCCGCTCGAGGCGCAGCCGCACCGCAGGGTGCGGTTCGAGAGCGCGCGCATCGATCAGCTCCGCGTCGGCAGCTCCCGCGCGGTAGTCACGCTCGGTTGGGCGGGCCAGCGATGGGAGGGGGTAGCGGAGGGAGGTGAGGGAGACGCCGTGGAGATGCGGCTCGCCGCCGTGGCTACGCTCCATGCCCTCGAACAGGTGGTGGACGGCGCGCTCACCTTCAAGCTGGTGGGCGTCAAGGGCTCCCGCGCTTTCGACGCCGAGCTGGTGATCGTCCTGGTGCGCTGTCCCGAAGCCGACGCCCGCTCCTTCGTCGGAGTCGCGCTGGTGCCGGGAGATCCCGTCCGCTCCGCTGCGCTGGCGGTGCTCAACGCCACCAACCGGCTGCTCGGCAACTTCCTGCACGTGCCGGGCTGAGGCCGGGCGTTCACCCCTTCGCGTCGGCGTTCGTGGGGCCCTCCGCCGGCCACGCTCCGCTCCGTCCTCCCTCCTTGCAGAGCAGTCGTACGCCGCCGATCTCCATGCCGCGGTCGATCGCCTTGCACATGTCGTAGGCGGTGAGCAGGGCGACCGTGACCGCCGTCAGCGCCTCCATCTCCACCCCCGTGCGCCCTTCGACCCGTGCGGTCGCTCGCGCGCGCACACCGGGCAGGTCGGGGTCCGCCTCGACCTCCACTTCGATCGCGCTGAGCGGGAGCGGGTGACAAAGGGGGATCAGCTCGGCGGTCCGCTTCGCGGCCATGATGCCCGCGAGCTGCGCCACCACGCGCACATCTCCTTTCGGCGTGCTTCCCTGCAGCAGTGCCCGCACCGTTTCCGGCGCGGTGCGCAGCTCGCCCTCCGCGACGGCGATACGGCGGGTGACATCTTTATCGCCGACATCGACCATGCGGGGGCGCCCATCGGCGTCGAAATGAGTCAGCCGCTCCTCGCTCATGCAGCCGCGGCCGGAGCGAGGTCTGCCTGCACGCCCCGCAGCAGTTCGGCGAGAATGAGCTGCGGGTTGACGTTGCCGAGCGCGAGTTCGCGGGCGCGCAGCACGCGCTCGAGCGCGCGCAGGACGGCGGGCCCGCCGAGGCGCCGGCCCGCGAGTACACGCGTCAATTCTTTGCGGCGGCGTTCGTCGAGCTCATCCGCCGTAGTCGCGGAGACGAGGGCGAGCACGTCGCGGAGCAGCAGCGCCAGAGCGTCCAGACGGTCCAGGAAGTCGCCGCGCGCCCCGGACGGCGCCTCGCTGTGCGCGGCCGCGAGGCGAGCGGTCTGGTCTGCCGCAAGCGCCGCGTGCAGCAGGTCCAGCGCGGCCGCCGCGGCGCCGGCGTCTCCCCCGTCGTTCGAGAGCTGGCGGAGCGTCGGCGTACGCGGTGAGGTAGGCGGCGACCTCCTCCCGCGCCAGCGGGAGGAGGCGCACCGGGAGGACGCGCGAGCGGATGGTGGGGAGCAGCTCGTCGGGCACCGAGGAGGTGAGGATCAGGGTGGTGTCGGCCGGCGGCTCCTCCAGTAGCTTGAGCAGGGCGTTCGCCGCCTCCGGACTGGACTCCTGCGGCACCATCCGCTCCGCGTCCCCGAACACGAACACCTTGCGGTGCCCGGCCGCGGGACGGCGGACTGCCGCTTCCTGCACCGTCTGCATCGCGGCGACGTAGTACGCAGGCGGCTTCTCGAACGAGGGAACGTGCGCGGGATTTGCCCGACGCGCCTGCAGCTCCTCGGCTCGCGCCTCTTCGAGCTTTTCCCTGAGCCGCTCCGGCGAGGCGGCGTCCGGACGGGGGAGGGGAAAGAACCAGTGCAGGTCGGGGTGCTCGA
>JBPCJG010000137.1:0-12421 GCA_051005515.1 Longimicrobiaceae bacterium | reverse complement strand
CCGGTGGTGTGGCCGGTCCCTTCGACGTCGGGGCCGATCGTCCGCTCCGCCGTACGCGCATGGACCCAGCGCCAGATACGCACCTCCTCGTCGAAGTCGAGCAGCGCCTCCGCCATCAGGACCAGCTCCGGGTAGCGGCTTCCCCCGGGCTCCTCCTCCCGATAGATGTCCGCGGGAGACACCCCCCGCCGCTCGAGCAGCGCCGCGCACGCCGAGGCGACGGAGGCCCCGTTCCACAGCTCCGCGAGCCGCTCCGTCCAGAGAAAGGATTGGCTCCCCTGCTCCGCCTCCTCCGACAGCTCCGTCTCCAGGTGCTGACGGAAGCGCTCCTCGCGCGCGCCGGCGAGCAGCTCGACTTCGTGCCATTGGCCGCTCTCGCTCCCGGTGGCCGGGGAGAGGTGCGCCCGGAAGGCAAAAAAGTCGGTGGGCGTCATCCCCTCCAGCACACGCATCATCGGCGAGAGCAGGCGCAGGATTCCCGCGCAGCGTTGCATGAGCCGAGTGGCGAATCCGACCTCGTCACGCTCCAGCGCCGCGATGACGCGGCGCAGCTCCCAGCGGAGCTGGCTAAACCAGAGCTCGAACGACTGGTGGGTGACTACGAAGAGGTGCTCGTCCGGGTGATGGACTTCGTCGGCCGCGGGCTGCAATCCGAGCAGCTCGTCGAGATGGAGGTAGGAGCAGTAGTGGATCTGCTCCGGGTCGCGGACGCGGTGGCCGCAGGGAAGGAGGTGTCCGGGAGGCGAAGTCGCGGGAGGATTCATCGGCGACAAAGTAGGGGGAGCCGACGGCGGAAGAAAGCGGCTCTGACCGGCGCGCTACTCCCTCTCCCCGCCCGAACGACAAGGCGGGCGGCCTCAAACGAAGCCGCCCGCCCTTTTTCGCACCACCGCGAGCTACTTGGTGGTAAACGTCGTTGTGTCTCCGGCCATCGTCCCGCCCCCGGTCATGTACCCTTCGCGGACGTATGGACGCATGGTGTCGTAGTCGGCGTCCTGGTACTTCCAGTTGCGCTTGATCTCCGGCTCGATGTCCTCGAACTTCCTGCCCTGCCAGTCCGGATTCTTGCCCGCGTAGTGGCCGACGCCGTAGCCGACGCGGGCGCGGTCGTAGTCGCCGACGCGATCCGGCCGCTTGTCACTCTCCCAATGGCTGCGGTACCCCCGGTCGTGCTCGGCGGTGTAGTGATCGCCTTCCGCGGCGCGTCCGGCCTTTTCGCCGGCCCACCAGCCGCCGGCGCCGCCGGCGATGGCGCCGAGGATGGTGCCGATGGGACCCACTGCGGAGCCCAAGGCCGCGCCGCCCAGCGCGCCGCCCACTCCACCGACTCCTTCGCCTACCTTTTCTTCGGTGCTTTCCCGGCGGTTTTCGCGATCGCTTTCGATGACCATTTTTCCTCTCTTTTGTGGGGTTTACAGAATGCTCCCAATTACGCTTGACCATATCGCAAGAACCGATCCGGCAACCGTTTACCTCCCCGAGTGCTCCAGGTACGCCGCCATCGGCAGCCCCGCCGCGACCGGAAGCCAGAAGGAGATGAGCCGGAAGACGAGCATCACCACCACGCTGACGCCTGCGGGTACTCCGAGCAGGGTGAAGAGCGCCACGCCGCTCCCCTCCACCACCCCCAACCCCCCGAATATCGAGATCTTGCCGAGCAGACGGGGGAGCCCGTACGCGGCCAGCAACACCGCCGCGTTGATCGCGTGGCCGGCGGCTACGAAGACGAAGAAGAGGCAGAGGATGTCGAAGCCGACGTTGAGCGAGTCGGCAAGCAGCGGCTGCCGCCACCCCTTGCGGCGGAGCAGCTGCCAGATCTCGTGGAGCCGACCGGACGCGGCCCGAGCCGCGAGGGAGTCGTGGGGGCGGCGGCGCAATCGCGCCCAGCCGCGGGCTACGCGGTCGGTGAACCGCAGCAGCCGCTCGGGGTTCCGCGCCGCCCACACCACCAGTGCGCAGAAGCCGCCGAGGATCGCCGTCGCGGCGCCGAAGGCGAGGGCCATCGTCGGCGACAGCTTGCCCAGAAAGATCAGGTAGAGGAAGCCGAAGAGCGCTACCACTCCCACGGTGAGGATGTTCGCCAGCACCGGGACCCATCCCACCACGAAGGCGCTCTCCACCGGCGCGCCACCGCCGCGCATCCAGCGATAGGTGGCGGCGGAGGAGGCCAGCGAGCCGCCCGCGACGGTGCTGACGGAGATCGAGGCGGTGCCGATCAGGAAGCCGCGCACCAGGGAAAGCCGCTCTCCCGCCACCCGCGCCACCGCCTTCATCAGGTAGCCGGATCCCACGTAGCTGAGGAACTCGGCCGCCAGCGCCGCGGCCAGCGCCCAGAGGTGCATCGAGCGCGCGACCCGCCAGGTTTCGCCGAAGGAGACGAACTGCGGCAGCAGCACGTGGATCGCCACCCCCAGCAGCAGCAGGATGACTACGTAGCGGCCGACGCGTGGACGCCGTTCCGGTAGGGCCGAGGCGTCGTCGGGAAGCGCCACGGGCGCGGGCGGCGGCACCTCGGCAGGCGGGACGGCGGGCGCCGACCCGCCCGGGTCCTTCACGTCCCCGGCACCCCTGGCTCCGTCATCTCGCGTACGTTCAGCACCTCGTCGAGCTGCTCATCGCTCAACATCCCGCGCCGCTTCACCACCACCCGCACCGACTCGCCGTTCTTTGCCGCCTCCTTCGCCACCGCCGACGCCTCGTCGTAGCCGATGTGCGCGTTCAGCGCGGTCGCGATGGAGGGGTTGTACTCCAGCAGCTCGCGGCAGCGCGCGCGGTTGGCGGTGATCCCCTCGACGGCGCGCTCGGTGAAGGCGTCGCAGGCGTTCGCCAGGATGTCGATGGATTCGAGCAGCGCGTGCGCCATTACCGGCATCATCACGTTCAGTTCGAAGTTGCCGTGCTGGCCCCCGACGGTGACGGTGAGGTGGTTCCCCATCACCCGGGCGCACACCATCATCAACGCTTCGCTCATCACCGGGTTGACCTTGCCCGGCATGATTGAGGAGCCGGGCTGCACGGCCGGGAGCGAGATCTCGGCGAGGCCCGAGGTGGGTCCGCTGGCGAGCCAGCGGACGTCGTTGGCGATCTTGAAAAGACCCACCGCCAGGGTGTTGAGCGCCCCCGACGCCGCTACGTAGGCGTCCTTGCTTCCCTGGGCTTCGAAGTGGTTGGCCGCCTCGCGGAACTCCAGCCCCGTCAGCTCCGAGATGCGGGCGATGGCGCGGCCGGGGAAGTCGGGGAGACGGTTGGTCCCCGTCCCCACCGCCGTGCCACCGAGCGCCAACTCCGCCAGCTCCTCGGACGCCGCAGTTACGCGGCGGATGCTGTGCTCCACCTGCGCCGCGTACCCGCCGAACTCCTGTCCGAGCCGCACCGGGGTAGCGTCCATCAGGTGAGTGCGCCCGCTCTTCACCACGTCGTCGAAGTCGTCGGCCTTGGCGGCGAGGGCTGCGCGCAGCCGCTCGAGCGCGGGGAGGAGCTGCTCGTGCAGCGCGGTGCGGGCCGCGACGTGCATCGCGGTGGGGATCACGTCGTTGGAGCTCTGCCCCATGTTGACGTGGTCGTTGGGGTGGACCCGCTGTGCGCCCTCGCCACCCAGCTGCGTGGCGCGGCTCGCGATCACCTCGTTGGCGTTCATGTTGGTGGAGGTGCCGCTCCCCGTCTGGAAGATGTCGAGGACGAAGTGCGGGTCGAGCGTTCCGGCGGCCACCTCGTCGGCGGCCCGGATGATCGCCTCCGCCGTTGCGTCGTCGAGCTGCTCCAGCTCCCGGTTGGTCTCGGCCGCCGCCCGCTTGATGACGCCGAGCGCCTCGATGAAGCGGCGGGGGAAGCGCAGGTCGCTGATGGGAAAGTTCTCCACCGCCCGCTGCGTCTGGGCGCCGTAGAGCGCGTCCGCGGGGACCTGCATCTCACCGAGCGAGTCGCGCTCGATGCGAAAGGCTGGCGTATCGCCGGAGTCCATGGGAAGTCGAAGCCGGGGAATGGGAAGCGGGCAAGATGCGGGACCGCCGTCGGCGCCGCAACGCATTCATGCCGGCGGAGCGCCTTCCGGATCTTCTCCCCTGCGTCCTTCCAGGACCGCGAGTACCGCCTCCAGCGGCGCACCCGCGGCCCGCGCGGCGACCAGCGCGTGGTAGACGAGGTCCGCGGCCTCCTCCGCCGCCGCGGCGGCGTCCCCCGCCACGCAGGCGAGGGCCAGCTCGACCGCCTCCTCCCCGAGCTTCTTGGCGCGCAGGTTGGCGTCGCGGAGCAGCGCGCGCGTGTACCCTCCGCCGTCGGGCTCCTCGGCGCGACGCTCGATGACGTCGGCGAGGGCGAGCAGCGTGGGCGGAGCGCCGAAGCAGGAGCGGGCTCCCGTGTGGCAGGTGGGACCCGCGGGAACGACGCGGGCGAGCAGGGCGTCGCCGTCGCAGTCGGTGTGCAGGGCAACGACCCGAAGTTCGTTGCCGCTCGTCTCCCCCTTCTTCCAGAGCCGCTCGCGGGAGCGGGAGTGGAAGCAGAGCACGCCTTCGGCCAGCGTCCGCTCCACGGCGGCGCAATCGGCGTAGCCGAGCATCAGCACCTCTCCGGTCGTCGCGTGCTGCGCGACCACGGGGACGAGCCCGCCGCCCTTGGAAAAGTCCAGCGCGACGAGGTCTTCTGACGTACGGACGATCACGCGCTCGCCTCCAGCGCCTCGGGGGACGAGTCGAGCCGCACCGGAATCCCGCTCGCGTGCAGCACTCGCTTGACCTCCGCGACCGTCGTGACGCCATCGTGGAAGATGCCGGCGGCGAGCGCCGCCGCCGCGTCGGCGGTCAGGAAAGCGTCGCGCAGGTGTTCGGCCGCTCCGGCGCCGCCGCTGGCGACCACGGGCACCCGGACCGCCTGCACCACGCGGGCGGTGAGCTCGAGGTCGTACCCGCTCCGCTCCCCGTCCCGGTCGATGCTGGTGATCAGGATCTCTCCCGCTCCCCGCGCCGCGCACTTCCCCGCCCACTCCACTGCGTCCAGCCCGGTTGGACGGCGCCCGCCATGCGTGAAGACGGGGAAGCGCGCTCCGCCGCCGCCGTCTCCGGGCTCGGCGCGGGCGTCGATGCTCGCCACCACGCACTGGCTCCCGAAGCGCGCCGCGGCGTCGGCGATCACCTGCGGGTGCGTCACCGCCGCCGTGTTGACGCACACCTTGTCGGCCCCGGCGCGCAGCGCGCGCTCCACATCGCCCACCTCGCGGATCCCTCCGCCGACGGTGAGGGGGATGAAGAGCCGCTCGGCCGTCCGGCGCACGGTGTCGAGCAGGGTGCGCCGCCCCTCGGCCGAGGCGGAGATGTCGAGGAAGACGACCTCGTCGGCGCCTTCGCGTTCGTAGCGGGCCGCCAGCTCGACCGGATCGCCGACGTCGCGCAGTCCCTCGAAGTGGACGCCTTTGACCACCCTCCCGTCGCGCACGTCGAGGCAGACGATCACCCGCCTGCGCAGCGTCACGCCTCCTCCTCCCGCTCCAAGCGGACCGCCCCCTTGGTGCTGAACGTTTCCCCGGTGGGGACCAGCGCCTGGCGCAGCGCCATCCCCAGCGCCTTGACCGCGGCTTCGACCGTGTGGTGGCGGTCGCGTCCACGCAACGCCTGGACGTGCAGCGTGATGCGCGCGTTCTCGGCCAGGGAGCGGAAGAAATGGTCATAGAGGGGCGACGGGAGCGGGCCGCGGTAGTAGCTCCGCTCCCCGAGATCCAGCGCCACCTGCACCAGCGCGTCATCCATCGGCACCGTCGCCTCGCCGTAGCGGGCGCAGGCGGCGGGGATCGCGTCGCGCAGCGCGAGACCGAGGGTGAGGGCCACGTCCTCGACCAGGTGGTGGCGCAGGTCGCCGGACGCCTCGACCTCCAGGTACAGGTTCCCGTAGCGCGCCAGGACGGTGAGCATGTGATCGAGAAAGGCGTCCGTAGTGGCGATGCTGCCCTCCCCGTCTTCCGGCCGCCGCGGGCGCAGCGTCACACGGACCTTTGTCTCGTTCGTTTCCCGCCTCCAAGTGGTCACGCTGTGTACTCCTTCGCGATGGCGCGGGCGTCGAGCGCGCCGGTGTACAGGGCCATCCCCAGCACCGCTCCCGCGACCCCGCTCTGCGCCAGCGCGCGCAGGTCGCCGGCGCCGGCAATCCCGCCGGACGCGATCAGCGGATGGGGAGTGCGGGCGGCGACCTCCGCGAACAGTGCCGCGTCGATCCCGCCCATGCGTCCTTCCCGGGATACGTCGGTGACGAGCAACGCGGCGAGGGGCATGCCGGCGAGACGATCGACCAGCTCGTAGACGTCCACTCCGCTGCCGGAGCGCCATCCGCGCGTCACCACCTCGCCGTCGCGGCAGTCGGCGGCGACCACCAGGCGTCCGGGGTGCTCCGCGGCCACCTCCTCCAACCAGGCAGGTTCCTCGATCGCCCGGGTCCCGACCACCATCCGCTCCGCGCCGGCCGCGAGCAGCGCCGCGACCTGCTCCCGCGAGCGGACGCCGCCCCCCACCTGCACCGGCACGTCCACCGCGGCGAGAATGGAGCGCACCGCGGCGGCGTTGCCACCGCTTTCCAACGCCCCGTCGAGGTCCACCACGTGCAGGGCGCGGAAACCGGCTGCGATCCACTCCCTCGCGACGTCCGCGGGGGCGGTTGAGAGGCGAATCCGCTCCTCCTCCGGATCGCCCCCCACGAGCTGGACCACGCGGCCGCCGCGCAGGTCGATGGCGGGGTAGACGATCACGCGGCCCGCGCGGCCCGAAGCCAGTTGCGCAGCAGAGCCCGCCCCGCCGCGCCGCTCTTTTCGGGGTGGAACTGCACCCCCCACACCGAGCCGCGGCGGACCGCGGCGGGGAAGCGCACCCCTGCGTACGTTGTGTGCGCGATCATCCCGCTGCCGTCGTCGGCGTCCGCCACGTAGCTGTTGGCGTAGTAGACGACGGGTTCGCCGAGCCCCGCGAAGAGCGGATCGGCCATGACCGGTATCACATCGTTCCATCCCATCTGCGGGAGGAGGTCGGCGGCGAGCCGCCGGACGCTTCCCGAAAAGATCCCCAGACCCTGGCCCGGACCTTCCTCGCTGCGTTCGTAGAGGAGCTGCATGCCCAGGCAGACGCCGAGGCAGGGCTTGCCGCCGAGCAGCGCCCCCCGCAGCGCGTCCACGGCCGGAGCGATCCGCTCACACGCCGCCCCAAAGGCGCCGACGCCGGGGAGCACGAGCGCGTCGGCCGCCAAGGCGGCGGCGGGATCGCTGTCGATGCCGACGTCGGCGCCGGCGGCGTCCAGACCCTTGGCGAGCGAGTGCAGGTTGCCGGTGCCGAAATCCAGGATCGCTACCTTCACACCGTCCCCACCGTCGCCGCGGCAGCCGCCGACCGTTCCCCGCGCACCCCGTCCAGTGCTTCCAGGAAGCGCTCCATCAGCGGCCACGGTCCCACGCTGACGCGGATGCTGTCGCCGATGCCGACCAGCGCCGGGAAGGGGCGCACCGCCACGCCACGAGCGCGCAGCGCCACCGCCCACTCCGTCGCGGAAGCGGGCGTCGGCAGCGGGACGAGCAGGAAGTTCGCCTCGGAGTCGAGAGGAGGCACCCCCCTCGCTTGCAATCCCTCCGCCAGCCGGGCGCGGCTGGCTACCGTCGCACGTACCTTCGCGGCCACCCACTCCGCGTCGTCCGCCAGCGCCGCCAGCGCCGCCGCCTCTGCGACGCCGCTCACCTTGTACGGCCCACGCGACTTCTCGATCTCGCGGACCAGCGCGGCCGGGCCGATGGCGTAGCCGACCCGCAATCCCGCGAGGCCGTATGCCTTGGAAAGCGTCCGCACCACCACCAGCCGCGTCGAGCGGACGGCGAGGGCGACCAGATCGTCGTCCGCGAAGTCGGCGTACGCTTCGTCCACTACCACCACGCCCGTCGCCTCGGCCGCGAGCCGCTCCATCGCGATCCTGCCGTACTGCGTCCCGGTGGGGTTGTTCGGGCGGCAGACGTAGACGACCGCCGCCGCCGTGGCCAGCAGACCGTCGAGCGGCAGCGTCATCCCCGGGCCGTGCGGCACCGCCCCGGGGACCGCGGCGTTCATGTGGGCGAAGGCGGGCACCATGCCAAAGGTGGGATCGGCGTAAGCCACCGCTTCACCCGGCTCGCAGAAGGCGCGGACAAGCGAGTCGAGCACGTCGTCTGAGCCGCAGCCGGTGACCACATTCTCGGCGGCGACGCCATGCTTGGCAGCCAGGGCGCGCTTCAGCTCGTCGGCGTAGACGGACGGGTAGCGGGTGATCCGCTCCGCGGGCATGCTCAGCAGCGCGCGGGCGGCCGACGGCGGCACCCCGAACAGGCTGGTGTTGTCGCTCAGATCCACCGCGCACGGGCGGCGCCCGGGATCGTAGAGCACGACCTCCCGGTACGCCGCGCGTGCGGCGGGCGGCGGGGCTTTCGTAGGCGCGGACAACGCCGCGGACGGGTCCGCCCGCAACACGGCCGCGTACGCGTGCGCGTCGAGCCCTTCGGCGAGCGCCAGCGTCCGCGTCGGAGCCGACAATCGCGCCGCGGCCGTGGGGGTGACCTCCTGATACGTCCATGCGCGCAGGAAATCGCTCACCGAAAGCCCCGAAAAGGCGCGCGCGGTGCCATGGGTAGGCAGCACGTGGTTCGCTCCGGTGAGATAGTCGCCGAAAGCTACCGAGCTCGGCGCGCCCAGGAACACGGTCCCCGCCGCGCGCACCCGCTCCAGCGCTGCGCGCGGCTCGCGCAACATCAGGGCGAGGTGCTCGGGGGCGTAGCACTCCGCGAAGCGCAACGCCGCGTCTAGATCCGCCGCCGTCAGCAGCGCCCCACGCGCTGCGAGCGCCGCGGCGATGATCCTGACGCGGGGCTGGCGCGGCGCCGCGTCCCGCAGCGCCGCCTCCACCCGCGCCGGGAGTGTGGGGTCGGTGCTGACGAGGACGGCGGCGGCGGCGGGGTCGTGCTCCGCCTGCGCCATCAGTTCAGCGGCGACCAGCGCCGGCTCGGCGCTCTCGTCGGCGACGATCAGCACCTCCGAGGGGCCGGCGGGAGAATCGAAGGCGACCCTCCCGGCGAGCTGGAGCTTGGCCTCGCTGACGTAGGCGTTGCCGGGGCCGACGATCTTGTCCACGCGCGGCACCGTCGCCGTCCCCCAGGCGAGCGCCGCCACCGCCCCGGCCCCGCCGAGCGCGAAGCAGCGGTCGGCGCCGGCGAGCGCGCACGCTGCGAGCACGGCGTCGGCGGGAAGGCCGGAGGGCCCCGGGGGCGAGCACACCACCACCTCGCCCACCCCGGCGACGCGCGCCGGAACCACGCCCATGAGCACGCTGCTCGGGTAGGCGGCCGTGCCCCCCGGAGCGTAGACGCCCACGCGCGCCAGCGGCTCCGTGCGCCTGCCGAGGCGGACGCCGGGGCTCACCTCGATTTCCAGCGGGCGGGGGAGCTGCGCGCGGTGGAAGATGCGGATCGATTCCGCCGCCTGTTCGAGCGCCTGCCGCAGGTCGGGGTCCAGCCCGCTGAGCGGCACCTCCCACCGCTCGCGTGGCACCTCGAGGGTGTCCAGCTCCGCGCCGTCGAAGCGGAGCGCCATCTCGCGCAGTGCCTCGTCGCCGCGGACGCGGACGTCGGCCACGATCGCGCGGACCATCTCCGCGACCCCCTCGTCCGCCGCGCGATCCCGTTCGAACAGGAGCCGCTCCTGCTCGGGCGTCAGCGAGTCGAGCGACGCGACGATCGCAAGGGCAAGCTCCGCTCCAATCGGCGTGCCCGTCGTCACGGCATCAACCGTTCGATGCGGGTGACGAGGATTCCCGTCGCGCCGAT
The DNA here is from genome assembly GCA_051005515.1 of Longimicrobiaceae bacterium. Lineage (GTDB taxonomy): Bacteria > Gemmatimonadota > Gemmatimonadetes > Longimicrobiales > Longimicrobiaceae > JBPCJG01. Next base: position 2,613 of record JBPCJG010000137.1, on the reverse strand, counting down.
CGCCTTCAACTCCGCGATCGCGCGATACACCTCCGACTGACTCACCACGGCGTGCGCCGCGACGTGCTCCCCGCCGTCCAACAGTTCGACGATGGTGGGGCCGGACACGCCCGGGAGGATCCGCTTCACGGCGGCGAGCTCGGCCCGCGGAACGTTCGCCATCAGGTAGCGGCGGTCGGCGGCGCGCACCACCGACTCGAGCGCGGCCGCCAGCTCGCGCAGCTTCGCCGCGGCGCCGGCGTCCTCCAGCACCTCGGGACGCGCGACCAGCAGCGCCGTGGACTCGAGCACGGTAGCCACCTCGTGCATGCCGTTCATCTTCAGCGTCGATCCGGACGACACCAGGTCCACGATCACGTCGGCCACGCCCAGGTGCGGCGCGATCTCCGCCGCGCCCGAAACGGGAACGACCTCGACTTCCCGGCCGTGGCGCCGGAAGTAGCGGGAGGTGAGCTGGGGAAAGGACGTGGCGACGCGGGCGCGCTCGGGGACATCGCACACCGCAGCGATGCCGCTCTCATCGCTCGCGGCGACGGCCAGGCGGCAGCGCCCGAACCCCAGGTCCAGCAGGGTTTCCAGCGGGCGCCCGCACTCCTCCACCAGATCGCGGCCGGTGACGCCCACGTCGGCGGCTCCGTCTGCGACGAACTCGGGGATGTCCCGCGCCCGTGCGAAGAGCGCGAGGAACTCGGTGCCGAGCGGCGCCTGCAGCGCCCGCTCTCCGCGGACGCCGAGCGGCAGGCCGGCGGCGTCGAGCACTTCCCGCGCGGCGTCCGCGAGGCGTCCCTTGTTCGGCAGAGCGATCCGGATCACGTCATCGTCGATTCGTGGTCGAAAAAGAGCGGCCCGTCCGATGGGACGGGCCGCAGTGACAGCGAAGGTGCGCCGCCTGGAAATTGCTAAGCGCGCGCCACGCCGTCCTCGCGACCCGTCGGGCCGTGATGGAGGGAATGGTGCGGGTGCGCCCAGGCAGCGTATCGCATGGCTGCCATTGTAGCCGGGAGCGTGCAGTCTGTCAACGCGACGTCACTCCGAGCTTTCTCCGGCCGGTGCGTCTTCCAGCAGCTCCTCCTGCGGCAGGTCGAGCACCTCCAGTGCTTCGGCGGCGGCTTCCGCGCCCGCTCCGAAGAGGAAGACGGGAACGCCGGCCAGACGCAGGTGCTCGGCGACGTCGATGCGGTCCTCGAAGGCGCAGACGAGCCGGTACCGCTCGCGCAGGCGCACGATCTCCTCCGCCTTCCACTCTCCCGCGTGGCGCGCCTCGCCCGGAGGACGCATGAGCAGCACGTCGTACCCTTCCATGCCGTGTTCGGCGAGCCAGCGCTCGGTGGACGGCCGGGTGTATTCCGGGCGTCCGGTGAGAAAGACGATGCGGACATCGCGGTCGTGCAGCGCCCGCAGGATCTCCATCGACGCGTCGATCGGGGTGTCGGTCTCGATGGCCCCGAAGTACGCTTCCCAGTCGCGCAGCTCGCCCGGCGCGACCTCCACGTGGTGGGCGCGGGCGCGGTCGTCCGCGAGCGTGCCGTCGAGGTCCCAGACCGCCGCCTTCGGCTTTTCCGGACCTACGTCGGTTGCGCTCACTCAGTCCTTGCGGGGAGGCGCCGTGGGACGGATCTCGATCCGCGAAGGGAGCGCGCGCGGCGGGAAGCGGAGCAGGTCGAGCACCACCCGCGCCACGTCTTCCGGCTGCAGCATCCAGGCGTTCTCGTCGGACGGAGCACGGTCGCCGAAGTGCGTGTTCACGCTCCCCGGGAGCACCGCCACCACGCGAATCTCGTCGTGACGCAGGTCGAGCATCATCGCTTCGGAAAGGCCCACCACCCCGAACTTGGAAGCGTTGTACGCCGCGCCTCCGGCGATCGCGCTCTTCCCCGCCAGCGAAGCGATGTTGATGATCCAGCCGCCACCGCGCTCCCGCAGATGGGGGATCGCCGCGTGCGAGGCGTAGAAGGTGCCGCTCAGGTTGGTATCGATGACCCGATCCCAGACCTCGACATCCAACTCGCCGGCCGGTGCGAACTCACCCACTCCCGCGTTGTTGACGAGCACGTCGAGCCCACCGAACGCCTCCACGGCACGGCCGATCAGCCGCTCGACCTCGGCTGTATCCCGTACGTCACACCTTGCCCCGATCACCCGACCGGCCCCCACCCGCCGCAGGCGCTCGACCGCCGCTGCGACCTCAGCGTCGCTCCTCGCCGACACCGCTACGTCCGCGCCGGCTTCCGCCAACGCCTGCGCGATGCCGTAGCCGATCCCCTTGCTGCTTCCCGTCACCACCACCGCCGTCCCTTGCAACTCTGCCATCGCACCTCCCGTGGAGTGAACCGGAAGGGGCTGCACCCGCCATGCCATTCCCTTCGAGTCTTGATGCCCCGCCCGTGGGGGGATACTATGCGACGATCCTGCTTCGCCGCATCCACTACCCGATCCCGGAGAATCCATGCGGTACCTGGTGATGGCGATCCTGTTGATCACCTTCCCCGCGATCGTCGTGATGGTCTACGGCCTGCTGATCGGCAACCTGCCGATGGTGTGGGCGACGGCGGCCAGCCTCTTTCTCGGCGCCGTTCCCTTTCTCGTGGCGGGGTGGGTGTACCGCTCCATCGG
>JBPCJG010000136.1:0-9107 GCA_051005515.1 Longimicrobiaceae bacterium | reverse complement strand
GTTTTTTGGTTTGGGGGCTTTTGCCTGGGCGGAAACGTCCCCTCTCTCCCCCCCCACCCTTTCCGGCGAGACGATGGCAGGCGTGCTGCTTGCCCACCCACCCCGGCGGGAGGGGCCGGCCAGGGAGGAGCCACAGCCGCGGCTCCTCCACGGCCAGCGCCGCGACGAGCGCGGCGGTGTCGTCGCTCGAGCGGTCGTCGTAGACCAGCACCTCGTCTGCCGGGTGGGTTTGCGCGAGCGCGGCGCGGACGCAGCGCTCGATGTTGGCCGCCTCGTCGCGCGCCGGAATCAGGACCGAGACGGGGCCGGGGAGCCGCGCGCCGGGACGCGGCCGCGGCCAGACCGCCAGGTTGAAGAGGGCGATTCCGAGCACGAGCAGCGGCGCCCCGGCGAGCAGTACCCAGGCGAGCGTCACGCGCGGGCGCCGTTCAGCGCGTGGCGCACGAGCCGGCCGACTCGCCCCCGCCGTGGTCCGGAAAAGAGCGGCAGCCAGAGGGAGTTGCGGCGCCCCGTGCGATGCACCCGCATGCGCACGAAGGGCCGGTGCAGCGGCAGGTCGACGCGCTCGGGGGCGCACACTTCTCCCCAGCCGCGCGCGCCCTCCCCCGCGGCCGTAGTCAGGTCACAAAGGAAGCGCAGGTAGAACGGTCCGACATCCGCCACCTTTCCCGTGTGCAGCGTCGCCCACACCCTTCCGTCCTGCAGCAGCGTGATCTCGCGGGGAAGCGGTGGACCCATCGGCAGGCGGCGGTGTCCGCGCGCGATCATACGCAGACCGTGAAGGTGATGGCTGGTACCGTCGTCGTCGATGTCCAGCCCGATGCAGCGAGGCGCGGCACCGTCCGCCGCCTGGAGCAGGTAAACGATACGCTCCCGCTCCGCCAGGGGAAAGCGCGCCCAGATCCACCGCTCCATGCCGAGTCGGTGCAGCGGCCGGGCCGCGTGGTTGCGGTCGTGGTAGGCGCGGCCGCGCACCGCCGCGACCTCGCGCCCGCCCAGCCGGAGGCGGAGCTCGCCCGCGGCGGGTCCCGTCCACGGGGTCCATCGGTGTTGCGCGCGGCGCGCGGGCGCAGCGTCCGGATCGGGGCCGCGCGCGGCGCCCTCCATTTCCAGCCAACCGGTGAGCCGCTCCCGGCTCCCCGGCACGGGGCAGTCCAGTTCGGCGCGGAGCCGCATGCGCCCGCCCGACGCCGTGCAGACGATCCGGCTGCGCCCCAGCCACCATCCGTCCGGCTCCGCCCGCCCCTGCGCGGGCGGATACTCCTGCAGCAGGTACACGATGGGCACCCCGCGGCGGTACGCCACCAGGTTGAGACTCGGCCGGGAGGCGGGGCTGGAGGGTCGTCCCGCACGCGCCGCCGCCGCGTAGCCCGGGAGAAAGGGGAGGCCATGGGCAGCGACCAGCACCGCCCCGTCGCCTGCGGGGGTCACCAGATCCACGTACCACCAGGCGAAGCCGCCGGACGGCTGCTGCGGATCCGGGAGCGAACCGCTTCGCGTGTCTCCGATCTCGATCATCGCCGTTTCGCGCCGGAAATCCCGCGCCACGCCACCGGACGTTGCGGCCGCTCGGGTCCGCTGACTATACTCCACGTCCAACCTTTGTGCAAACCTCCATCCCCCATCCCCAGCGCCCTTGATCCACGACGCTCTGGTCGTCGGACGCGGCCCCGCCGGCCTCGCGATCGCCGCGGAACTGGCGTCGCGCGGCTCCAGGGTGGCATCCCTCGCCCCCCAGGCGGACGACGCGGGGGATGGATGGCCGGCGGAGTACGGCGCCTGGGCCGACGAGCTGGAGGAAATCGGCGGCGTGCCGACCGAGCGCGTCTGGCCGCTGACGGAGGTCGTCCTGCCGGACGGAGCGACGCGGGTGCTGGAGCGGGCGTACGCGCGGGTGGAGAAGCGGGCGCTGCGACAGCGGCTGCTCGACCGCTGCCAAGCCGGGGGGGTGGTCTGGCGGACGGGCGCCGCGGTTGCCGCGGAGCACGACGCCGTCGCGACGCGGGTGCGCTGCGATACCGGGGAGATCGTCGCGCGCGTGGTGGTGGACGCCTCGGGGCACCGCCCCGCCATGGTGCAGCGGCCGATGGATCCCCCGCCTGCGTTCCAGACGGCCTTCGGGCTCACCTTGCGATCGGGCGCGCTGGCGAACGCCGAGGACCGTGCTACGCTGATGGACTGGCGCGGCCCCCATGCCGCGGAGCACGCCGCCGGCCCTCCCAGCTTCCTCTACGCCATGCCGCTGGGTGGCGAGCGATGCTTCGTCGAAGAAACGGTGCTCGCCGCCCGTCCGGCGATCCCGCCGGACGCGCTGGAGCCGCGGCTCCGAGGCCGTCTCTCCCGGATGGGAATCGACGCGGGCGAGATCGTCTCGCAAGAGCGGGTCTGGATTCCGATGGGTGGCGCGCTCCCCGAACCGCGGCAGCGAGTCGTCGGCTTCGGCGGCGCCGCCGGCATGGTCCACCCGACCACCGGCTATCTGCTGGCGCGGGTGCTTCGCGACGCGCCGCCGCTGGCGGCGGCGTTGACTGCGGAGCTCGGCCGCGAGGGAGGTTCTCCGGCAGGGGCGGCGAGCGCGGCATGGGAAACGCTCTGGTCGCCGGACCGGCGGCGGCGGCACGCCCTGTTCTGCTTCGGTCTCGAAGTGCTCCTGGGGCTCGACCGGGAGGAGGTGGGGGAGTTCTTTGCCACCTTCTTCGAGCTTCCAGAGGCGGACTGGCGCGGCTACCTGGACGATCGCCTGACGGCGCGGCGGCTCGCCGCCGTCATGGGCCGCTTTTATCTGCGGGCACCGCCCCGTCTGCGCAGCACGCTGACGGCGGCGGGAGCGGGAAGCGGTGGCCTCGGGCTCGCGGCGCGGCTGGTCGCCGCGTGAGCTGCGGCCGGCGGCCGGGCGGCGGTGAATTGGACGCCGTGGAGGCGCTGATGGCGCGGCTGACCCGCGAGCGCGGACGCGCCGGCGAGATCGCGGCGCAGCACCTGGCGACCGGCGGCAAGCGACTCCGCGCGCGCCTCGCCCTCGACGCCCTCGCGGGACTCGGCGGAACCCGAGCGGCAGGAGTCGCCTGGGCGGCGGCGTGCGAGCTCCTCCACAACGCGACGCTGATCCACGACGACCTGCAGGACGGCGACCGCACCCGCCGCGGGGCGCCGACGGCGTGGACGCGGCACGGCGCGGCCCAGGCGCTGAACGCGGGCGACCTGCTCCTGATGCTCCCCTTTCTGGCACTCGAAAATCTCCCCGCCTCGGCCGAACTGCGCTGGTGTCTTGCCCGCACGCTGGCGCGGCACGCCGCCTCGACGGTGCGCGGCCAATCTGATGAGCTCGCGCTCGAGCCGACCTGCCGCTGGGATGCATACCGGACCGCCACGGTCGGCAAGACGTGCGCACTCTTCCTGCTGCCCGTGGAGGGAGCCGCGCTCCTCGCGGGGCGCGATCCGGAGTGCGCCCGCCGTCTCGCGACGGGTTTCGAACATCTGGGCGTGCTCTTCCAGCTCCAGGATGACGTGCTGGACCTGTACGGGGAAAAGGGACGCGAGGCGCCCGGCTCCGATCTGCGGGAGGGCAAGATCAGCGCGCTGGTGGTCGAACACCTCCGCCTGCACCCGTACGACGTGCAGTGGCTGCGGGAGGTGCTGGCGCTCCCCCGCGACGCCACCCCCGCAGCGCAGGTGAAGGAAGCGATCGCCCGCTTTCGACGCGACGGCGCCCTTGCCGCCGTGATGGAGCGGATCGACGCGGAGGTACGGGCTGCCCGTGCCCACCCGGTGCTCCGCTCCGAGCCGGAGCTGCGCGCGATCGCGCTGGCGCTCACCCGCGTCGCGCTGGCTCCGATCGAGCACCTGCGGGAGACCGGAAAACGGGTACCGCGGGCGACGGTGACGGCGGCGTGACGGAGCGGGCGGTAGTGATCGGGGCCGGGCTCGGCGGACTCGCTGCCGCCGTCCGGCTGCGCGCGCGCGGCTACGACGTCACCGTGCTCGAGGCGATGGAGCAGCCAGGCGGGCGAGCTGCGGTCTTTCGGCGGGACGGCTTCACCTGGGACGCCGGCCCTACCGTGATCACCGCTCCGTACCTGCTCGACGAGCTCTTCGAGCTGGTCGGGCGCGACGCCCGCGACTACTTCCAGCTCGTCCCCGTGGATCCCTTCTACCGGGTGGAGTTCCCCGACGGGAGCAGCTTCGACTACGCGGGCGACGAGGAGCGTCTCATCGCGGAGATCGCACGCTTCGAGCCGAGGGACGTGGACGGCTATCGACGCCTCGCCGCCCGGGCGGAGCGCATCTTCGAGGTCGGCTACGCCCGGTTGGCTGACCGGCCCTTCAGCCGCGTCCGCGACATGCTCCGCGTGGTGCCGGCAATGCTGCGGCTCGGCAACCATCGCTCCGTCTACGCGGAGGTGTCCCGCCATCTGCGCGACGAGCGGCTCCGCCAGGTCTTTACCTTTCAGCCGCTGCTCGTGGGAGGGAATCCCTTCCGCACCACCTCCATCTACCTGCTCATCCACTGGCTGGAGCGGAAGTGGGGGGTGCACTTCGCGCTCGGGGGGACGACCAGCATCGTCGTCGGCCTGGTGCGGCTGCTGGAGGAGCTGGGGGTCACGGTGCGGATGGATGCGCCGGTGGCGCGCATCGAGGTGAGCGAGCGGCGGGCGCGTGCCGTGCGACTGGAGGACGGCGAGCGGATTCCCGCGGAACTGGTAGTCGCCAACGCGGATCCGACGCAGGTCTACGGCAAGCTGATCGCTCCGCAGCACCGCCGCCGCCACTCCGACCGCTCGCTGCGCAGGCGGCGCAGCTCGATGGGCCTCTTCGTCGGTTACTTCGGCACCCGACGCACCTATCCGGAGCTGGCACACCACACCATCGTGCTCGGCCCGCGCTACCGGGAGCTGCTCCGCGACATCTTCGACCGCAAGACCCTGGCGGACGACTTTTCCCTGTATCTGCACGCCCCCACCCGCACCGACCCATCGCTCGCGCCGCCGGGGTGCGAGACCTTTTACGTGCTCTCCCCCGTCCCCAACAACCGGAGCGGGATCGACTGGGAGCGCGAGGGAGATGCCTACTTCGACCGCATCCTGGAGCACCTGGAGGCCACGCACCTTCCCGGCCTGCGGGACAACCTGGTGACCCGCTTCCACGTCACCCCCGACTACTTCGAGCGGACGCTGCGCTCGACCCACGGCGCCGGCTTCGGGATCGAGCCGCGGCTCACGCAATCGGCGTGGTTCCGCTTCCACAACCGCTCGGAAGACGTGGACAACCTCTACCTCGTGGGCGCCAGCACCCACCCCGGCGCCGGCGTGCCGGGCGTGCTCTCCTCCGCGCGTGTGCTCGAGCGCGTCCTCCCGCCGTTGCCGGCGCGTCGCCCTGCGGCCGAGGAGGTAGCGGCGTGACCGCGGGCGTCCAGGCACGCAGCCGCGCGACCATGGCTCAGCGCGCCCGCACCTTTTCGCTCGCCGCGCGCCTGCTCCCGCGCCGTGCGCGGGACGACGCGGCAGTCGTCTACGCCTTCTGCCGGCTGGTCGACGATAGCGTGGACGAGGGCGGCGACGTCCTCGATGCAGCCCTCGAGCTGGAGGCGATCCGCGCCGAATTGGCCGGCGAACGCCCGGCGCGTCCACTGGTCACCGCCTTCCTCGAAGTCAGCCACCGGGTCGACATCCCCCGTGCCTACGCCGACGAATTGATCCGCGGAGCCGCGACGGACCTCGCGGAGGTGCGGGTCCCCGACGAGGCGGCTCTCCTCCGCTACTGCTACGGCGTCGCCTCGACGGTGGGCTTGATGATGTGTCCGGTGCTCGGGGTGACGGATCCGCGTGCCCTGCCGCACGCGGTGGATCTGGGGGTGGGTATGCAGCTCACCAACATCACCCGCGACGTGGCCGAGGATGCGCGGCTCGGGCGCGTCTACCTTCCGGCCGACCGGCTCCGCCGCGACGGCATCGACCCCGACGAGGTGATCGGCGGAACGGCGGATCCCGTGCGGCTCTTCGACACGGTGTGCGCCGTCCTCGACCTCGCCGACCGCTTCTACGCGAGCGCCGAAGCGGGGATGCGCTTCATCCCGCTCCGCTCGCGCAGTGCGATTCTGGTGGCGAGCCGCGTCTACCGCGCCATCGGCGTCCGCCTGCGCCGGCGAGGACCCGCCGCGCTGGCGGAGCGCACCGTGCTGCCGCCCACCGCCCGCTGGATGACGGCGGGCGCCGCCGTGACCCGCCTGCTCAGTCCACACACGCTCGGCTGGACGCGGCCGACGTCGCACGATCCCGACCTCCACCGCGCGCTGCGCGGGCTGCCGGGGACGGCAGCGTGAGCTACCGGATCAAGAGCGCGTCGGCGCTCACCGGGATCAGCTCGGCAACGCTGCGCGCGTGGGAGCGCCGCTACGGGGTGGTGACGCCAGAGCGTAGCGCCAGCGGCTACCGCGCCTACAGCGACGCAGATCTGGAGCGGCTGCGGCGGGTGAAGACGCTGGTGGAGCAGGGATACAAGGTGAGCGAAGCGGTCGAGCTGGCCCGCGGGCCCGGTCGGGCCGAGCCGCTCGGCGATCCGCCTCCGGCCGAGATGATTCGCGGCGAGCTGCAACGTGCGCTGCTGGCCCTCGACAGGCGCGCCGCCGCGTCCACGGTCCCGGCGCTGGCGCGGCACCCCTTCGAGGTGCAGATGCTGGAGATCCTCTTTCCGATCCTGCGGGAGATTGGGGAGCGCTGGGCGCGGGGCGAAGCGGACATCGTGCAGGAGCACTTCGCCGCCGCCTTCGCCCGCGCGCGACTCGTAGCCATGCTGGAAACGCTGCGCTCGGACGCGGCGAGCGGACGCGAGGCGGTTTTCGCCGGCCTTCCCGGCGAAGAACACGAGCTGGGACTGCTGGGAGCCGCGGTCCTGCTCGCGCAGCGCGGTTGGCAGATCACCTATCTCGGGCTAGACGTACCCTTCGTCGATCTGGAAGCGCTGCTGCAAAGCAGGCAGCCCGCGCTGTTCTGCACTTCGCTGCTGCGCCGGGTATCGCCGGACGAATGCCTGTCACTCGCGCAGCGGCTGCGCGAGATCGCGCCGGGCGACACGGACGTGCTGATCGGAGGCGCCGGGGTTCCGGCGGAGCTGGACGGGCGACGGCGTTCGGGCTGGATGTGCAGCCGTGGGTTTCCAAAAGATCTGAGGCCCGAACAGGCGAGCGGCGCCGGCTGAGCCGGCGCAACGAAAGGGGCCGGTGGATCGCCACCGGCCCCTTCGTCCGATTCTCCCGCTAGCGGGTCAGGAAGCGGCTCCGGCCGTTTCCCGTTCGCGGCTCTCCTCGCGCTGGCGGCTGCCGGACCCGCCGGTGCTCACCTCACGCGCCCCCTGCGAGCTGCCGCCGATCTCGATGCGGCGGCGGCGCGCCTTTTCGCTCTTGGGGATGGTCACTTTGAGCACGCCGCTCTCGAAATCGGCCGCGATGTCGTCCGCCTCGACGTCGCGCGGCAGCACAAAGGACCGGGTGAAGGTGCCGTAGCGCCGCTCGGCGATGTGGTAGGTGCCCTCGTCGCCCTCGGTACGCTCCTCCTTTTTCTCGCCGCGGATCGTCAGCACGTTGTTCTCGACGTCCACGTCAAGGTCGTCGCGCTTCAAGCCGGGCATCTCGATATGGACGCGGATCTCGCGCTCCGTCTCCACCACATCGGTTTCGGGGGCGCGCATCAGCCCGCCGCTGCGGGTGCCGCTGCCGCCCATCACGGTGTCGAAGAAGCGGTCGATGGGGTCGCTGTACGACCGGTAAGGGATCATGGCCATGGCAGGTTTCCTCCGATTTCGGTTGTCGCCGGACGCCGGACCCTCCGGCGCCGATTCACCCCACTGCAATTGCAAGCGAAGTGCCGGTCCGATCGGGGGTTTACGCTGCCGATCCGACAGCCGATCGGCCAATCCGGCGGCGGGCGACGCACACTCCTTGCACGGCGGTACACAGTCACCCGACAGCTACACAGCAGAGGAGGATGGAAATGGCACGATACGACGATTTCCGGCGCGGCCGCTACGACCGGGAGTTCCGCGGCGGCTCGCAGAGGGGAGGACAGACCGGCTACTCGCGCGGCTCGGACGGATACCCCTGGGGCGTCAACCTCGACCGCGTAGATGCCGAGTCGGGTTCCGGCGGAAAGTACCGGCAAACACGCCCGCGGGAGGAGATGCGCGGCCGGTCGCAGCGCGGCCCCCGCGGCGGCTACGACGCGCCGTACCGCGGGCGCGGCAGCCGGGGCCGCGGGTACGGCGACCGCGACTACTCGCCCTGGCTCAAGTACGTGCCGAGGGAATACGACCGCGGCTACCGCTGGTAAACCGCTGCCGAACCCATAAAGGACCCGCCAGACAACGCCGCGTCCTCGCGGACGGAAGCTCCCGCAGCATCGCTGTCGCCCGCGAGGGCGAGCCGTACTCTGCCGGGGGTTTCATACCCCCGGCACCCCGCCGGTAGCCGGCGGCCGCCTCAGCGAGTAGTCGTCTTGCCGGTGATCGCCAGCACTTCGCCGGTGCAGTAGCGCGAGTCGCCTGAGGCGAAGAAGACATAGGCGGGGGCGAGCTCCGCGGGCTGCGCGGGACGCTCCCAGTGGGTGTCGCTGCCGAACTTCTGCACGTGCGCCGGGTCCAGCGTCGCCGGGATCAGCGGCGTCCACACCGGACCGGGCGCCACGCAGTTGACGCGGATCCCGCGGTCGGCGACGCTGGCGGCGAGCGACTTCGTAAAGGTGTGAATCGCGCCCTTGGTCGCTGCGTAGTCGATCAGCCCGTCGTTGCCTTCGAGCGCGGTGACGGAGCCGGTGTTGACGATGACGGCGCCCGCCTCGAAGTGCGGAAGCGCCGCCTGCGCCATCTGGATGTAGCCGAAGATATTGGTCCGAAAGGTCCGCTCCAGCTGCTCGGCGGTGATGTCTTCGAGCCGGTCCTGCTCGCACTGATAGGCGGCGTTGTTGACCAGGACGTCGAGCCGCCCGAACTCCTTCCGCGCGCGCTCCACGAAGTCCCGGCACTGCTCCGGCTCGCGCACATCGAAGCGGTGCAGCAGGCACCTGCGCCCCGCCTTCTCGACCCATCGCTCCGTCTCCCGCGCGTCCGCGTCTTCCTTG
>JBPCJG010000135.1:0-5649 GCA_051005515.1 Longimicrobiaceae bacterium | reverse complement strand
CCCCGGCGCTCGAGCTCCGCCAGCCGAGCCCCCGCGCCGTGGCGCATCGCCTCCAGCGCCGCCGCCGGGTGGCCGTGATCACTGGCCTCGTGCTGCAACGACAGCGCGTACAGGTCGGCGAGCACCGCGCCGGTGCGCAGGCGGCGGCGGTTGCGGTCCTCGCGGAACCGGGCCCAGAGGAGCCCCCGGTTCGGCGCGAACAGGAGCGAAACGATCACGAGCACCGTGAGGCAGAGGACGATGGTGGGGCCGGTGGGGAGGTGCTCGACCGAGCTGCTCAGCAGCGCCCCGCTCACCCCCGCCAGCGCTCCGATCCCGCCGGCGAGCGCCACCATCACCCCGAGCCGATCGGTCCACTGCCGCGCCGCCGCCGCCGGCGCCACCACCATCGCGCTCATCAGCACCACCCCTACCGTCTGCAGGCCGATCACGATCGCCACCACCAGCGCCGAGGTGAGCACCACGTCCACCACCCGCATGGGGAAACCCAAACTCGCCCCGAAGTCCGGGTCGAAGGCGAGCAGCTTGAAGGGATTCCAGGAGAGCATCGCCACCAGGATCGCGGCGGCGCCGAGCAGCCCGATGGTCCAGACGTCGCGTTCCAGCAGCGTCGCCGCCTGACCGAAGAGGAAGCGATCGAGGCCCGCCTGGCTCGAGTTCGGGATCTTCTGGATGAGCGTCAGCAGGACCAGGCCGAAGCCGAAGAAGACTGCCAGGATGATCCCCAGCGCGCTGTCCTCCTTGACCCGCGTGCTCCCCACGATGCGCATCACGAGCAGCGTGCCGATCCATCCCGCCACCGCCGCACCCAGCAACAACACGAGCGGCGCCTTGCTCCCGGTGAGCAGAAAGGCCAGCGCGATCCCCGGGAGCGCGGCGTGTGAGATCGCGTCGCCGAGCAGGCTCTGCTTGCGCAGCACCGCGAAGCTGCCGAGGGCGCCGCTGGTCACGCCCAGCAGCGCGGCGCCGAGTGCCACCACGCGCAGCGTGTGGTCCGCGAAGAGCGCGGGTAGGGCTTGCATCATCGTGTCATCCGGCGACCGCCGCGCGGGCGAGCGGCATCTTGCCGCCGTAGGTGAGACGCAGGTTTTCCTCGTTGAAGACCTCCTCGACCGGTCCCGCGGCGATGCGGCGCACGTTCAGCAGGAGCACTTCGTCGAAGTACTCCGACACCGTTTCGAGGTCGTGGTGCACGACGAGCACCGTCTTGCCCGCCTCGCGCAGCGCCTGCAGCACCAGGACGATGGCGCGTTCCGTCTTGGCGTCCACCCCCTGGAAGGGCTCGTCCATCAGGTACAATTCCGCGTCCTGCACCAGTGCGCGGGCGAGGAAGACGCGCTGCTGCTGTCCTCCCGAGAGCTGCGAGATCTGCCGGTCGGCGAGGTCCTCCATCGCCACCTTGCGCAGCGCCTCCATTGCCATCTCCCGCTCCCGCTTTCCGGGGCGGCGGATCCACCCCAGCGCGCCGTAGCGTCCCATCATCACCACGTCGAGGGCGCTGGTGGGAAAGTCCCAGTCCACGCTGCCGCGCTGCGGCACGTAGGCGACCAGCCGCCGCTGCTCGCGGTAGCCGCGGCCGAAGATCAGCACCTGCCCGGCGGCGGCGCGGACCAGGCCGAGAATCGCCTTGATGAGCGTGCTCTTGCCCGCCCCGTTCGGCCCCACGATGGCCATCAGCACGCCGGCCGGGACCTCCAGGTCCAGATCCCAGAGGACCGGCTTCTCCCGGTACGCCACGGTGAGGTCGTTGACCTGGATGGCCAGGGATTCGTTCGCGGTCATTCCGATCTATCCTCCCGTAGAAGAGCACCCACGATCGTGTCGATGTTGTGTTTGACCATGCCTGTGTAGCTCCCTTCGGGAGTACCCGGATTCCCCATCGCGTCGGAGAACAGTTCGCCGCCGATGCGGACGTCGAAGCCGCGTGCCGCCACCGCCTCCTGCACCGCCTGCACGGTGCGACGGGGGATGGAAGATTCGACGAATACCGCGGGGATGCGCCGCGCCGTGATGAAGTCGGCGAGTCGCTGGACGTCGGCGGTGCCGGCCTCCGACGCCGTGCTGATCCCCTGCAGCCCCCGAACCTCGAAACCATACGCGCGGCCGAAGTAGTTGAAGGCGTCGTGGGCGGTGATCAGCACGCGCTTGTCGGCGGGCACCCGGGCCGCCCGCGCGCGCACGTACGCGTCCAGCTCCCGCAGCTCTTCTTCGTAGCGGCGGGCGTTGGCGGCGTACTCCGCGGCGTGCGCGGGGTCGGCGTCCGCGAGCGTGCGGCGGATCAGCTCGATGGTCCGCGACCAGAGCCCGACATCGAACCAGACGTGGGGATCGTAGGCGCCGGCGAACTCGGGAGGCGCGAGCAGCGTATCGCGCGGCAACGCATCGCTCACCGCGACGGTGCGGGTGCGGCCGCCCATCTCCTCCAGCACCTCCCCCATCTTCGCTTCGAGGTGCAGTCCGCCGTAGAAGATCACGTCGGCGCGGAAGAGGCGGCGAACGTCCCCCTCGCTGGCCTTGTAGAGGTGCGGATCGACGCCGGGGCCCATCAGACCGGTGACGCGGACGTGTTCGCCGCCGACGTGCTCCACCGCGTCGGCGATCATGCCTACGGTGGTGACGACGTTGAGCTTGCCACTTTCCGCCGCTTCGCTCGGCGGCGCGCACGCGGAGAGCAGCAGCGAGGCGGCGAGGATCCGGAAGACCCGCTCGACCCTGTTCTGGAACCGCATGTAAGAAGTTTTTTAGATCAGGTTAAATCACCGCCAAACGGTAACCCTGAGATGGCGCGTATGTCAAGCGACCGTCGCGAGTCGGCCATTCCGGCGAAAGCCGGAATCCAGGGTCTTCCACCACAACGCTGCAGTCGCCTGGCCCCCCCCTGCGCCGGGGTGACGAGGGGTCGTCGGTTCACGCAGCAGGAGTGATTGCCCCCTGCTCCTCGGCCCGTAGTGCTTGACGCATCGCCGCCCACCCGCTATTCTCGCGGGACCATGAATCGCCGCAGCAGCTACGCCGCCTATTACTACGCGACCCGTGCCACGGGCCGTGTGCGGAGGCGTATGCGCAACTGACGCGCTACAGCAGCTTCGGCGACACCGGCGGCCCGTGACCTTCACGGGCCGCTTTTTTTGCACCCCATCCACCGGAGGAGCACCATGCAGGCAGCAGCCACCGAACCCGTGGTCGACCCCGAAATCTTTACCACCCAGGAGTGGGAAGCGTACACCGCCGAAGAGCACGAGGTGTGGGGGATCCTCTACGAGCGGCGCATGCGGGAGCTGCGCGGCACCGCGAGCGGCATCTTCCTGCGGGGAGCGGAGACCATCGGGCTGCGCCCCGACCGGGTGCCCGATCTGCGCGAGGTGAACGAGCGCCTGGAAGCGCGCACCGGATGGAACGCGGTGCCCGTGACCGGCTTCATCCCCGCCCACGACTTCTTCCGCTGTCTGGCCGATCGCCGCTTCCCCACCACCGTCACCATCCGTCCGCGGGAGCAGCTCGACTACCTCCCCGAGCCGGACATCTTCCACGACGTCTTTGGGCACGTTCCGCTGCACGCTGACCCCATGTTCGCGGACTTCTTGCAGGGTTTCGGCGCGGTGGCGGCGCGCGCCCGCAGTGACGCGGAGACCGAGGCCATGGCGCGCCTCTTCTGGTTCACCGTCGAGTTCGGGCTGGTGCGCGAGGACGGGGAGACGAAGGTGTACGGGAGCGGGCTCATCTCCTCGTCGGGCGACGCCGCCAACGCGCTTGGCCCTACCTGCGACCGGCGCCCCTTCTCGCTGGACGCGGTGGTGGAGCAGTCCTTCGAAATCGACCGCTTGCAGGACGTGCTCTTCGTGGTGGAGTCGTTCGACGACCTCTTCGCCGCGGTGGCCGAAGCCGAACGGCGGATGGGGTGAGTCAGCGGGTGGGGGAGAGCAGCCGCTGCGCGACCGCCAGCAGCGCGTCCACCAGCAGCGCGAGCAGCGCCGCCGGGATCGCCCCGGAAAGGATCATCCGGTTGTCGGAGAGGGCGAGCCCGGCGACGATGGGGTCGCCGAGCCCGCCGGCGCCGATGAACGCAGCCAGCGTCGCGGTGCCCACCGCGATCACGGCGGCGGTGCGGATGCCCGCCATCAGGGTCGGCGCGGCGAGCGGCAGCCGCACCCAGCGCAGCACCTGCAGCGGCGTCATCCCCAGCGCCGTCGCCGCCTCGACCGCGGAGGGCTCGACCTCCCGGACCCCCGTGTAGGTGTTGCGGACGATGGGATAGAGCCCGTAGAGGAAGAGCGCCACCAGCGCGGGGATCACGCCGATCCCCAGCAGCGGGATGGTGAAGGCGAGCAGGGCGATGGAGGGGATGGTCTGCAGCACGCCGACTCCCCGGATGGCGCCCTCCGCCAGGCGCGGCCGGACGCGCTCCAGCGCCAGCCCCAGCGGTACGGCCACCAGGATCGCTGCCAGCAGCGAGAAGCCGACCAGGAGCAGGTGGCGGCCGGTGAGTCGCAGCAGCTCCGCGCGGCGAGCCCACAGGTACGCGAGCAGCCCTCCATTCCCCCTGTCTGCTTCCGCCTGCGTGACCGCGTCCGTCCGCCCCGACGCGACCAGCCCCAGCCGCGCCAGCTCGTCGCGGGCTACCACGGCGATGTCCTCCCCGTCCGTCTCCACCCGCGCGTTCAAGCGCCGCATGGTGGCTTCGTCGAGCATCCCCGCCAGCGACGTGAGCGCCGCGATTGCGCGCGGCCGCTCGCGCCAGAGGCGGGCACTCACCACCGGCGCCGCCTCGTAGGCGGGGAAGAAACCCCTGTCGTCGCGGAGCGTAACCAGATCGAAGCGGGCGAGCGCCCCGTCGGTCGAGTAGCCGTCGATGACGTCCACGGCGCCCCCGGCGAGGGCGCGGTACTTGACCGCCTGGAGCAGCGCGCGGGTGTCCTCGAAGCCGAAGGGTCCGTACGCCTTGCGCAGTCCGGGTAGACCGTCGTCGCGGCCGAGGAAGTCGGGAGAGAAGCCGGCGACCAGCCGCGGCGCCGCGCGCTCCAGATCCGAGAGCGTGGCGAGGCCGGAGCGCTCGGCGGTTTCCCGCCGCACGGCGATCGCGTACCGGTTCTGGAAGCCGAGCGGGGGGAGCCAGCGTACCCCCCAGCGGGCGCGGCTCTGTTCGGCCACGCGGCGGAAGACGCTCGCCGGGTCGGACTGCGGGGGCTCGCCGAGCACCGCCACCAGCCCCGTGCCCGTGTACTCCGGGTAGACGTCCACATTCCCGTTGCGCAGCGCGCCGAAGACGATCTCCGTGGCGCCGAGGCCCAGTCGCCTGTCCACCGGGATGCCCTCCGCCTCCAGCAGCTGCGCGAACATCTCGGCCAGCAGGTACGACTCGGCGAATGGCTTGGAGGCAACCACCACCGGGCGCGATTCTGAATCGGCGGTGTTCCCCTGCGCGAGCGGCCTTCCCGGAGCGACTCCGGTCAGCGCGACGGCGAGGCAGCACGCCACGAGGGTCGGACGCCGCAGTGGCCGCTTCACGACGCCGACACGCGCGAGCGCTCCAGCAGCTCCGCGACGTAGGGAGTCGCCGGCTCCGCGACGAGCGCCCGCGGGGCGGCTACCTGCTCGATCTTCCCCGCCCGCATCACCGCCACGCGGTCGGCGAGGCGCAGCGCCTCCTGC
>JBPCJG010000134.1:0-3189 GCA_051005515.1 Longimicrobiaceae bacterium | reverse complement strand
TGTGGAGCTGATCGGGGGTCGGACGCAAAAAGCCCCGCGCGGGGTCGGGCGCCGCGTATCCCCTGCCGACGAGGAGCCGGCAGAGCGCTTCCGGGAGACGCAGGTCGCGCATCAGACGCTCCACCGCAACATCCGCCGCGGGCCTGGGGAATACCCAGCGGCGGGTGAGGGGTGGAAGCGAGGTGCCGATCATGCGTCCGAAGGTAAGCGGGCACCGTGACACCGAGCAAGCTCGGGGAGGCGCGTTTACGCCTGCTTCGCGAGGTACAGGTCGCGAACGCCACCGCTTTCTTCCCACTCCGGGAGCCAGGGCGGCTCGGCATGAAGGAGCTCCGCTGCATCGGGCGGCTCCAACGGCTCCGCGAAGAGGTACCCCTGCGCATACTCGCACCCCAGCGCGCGGATCTCCGCGAGCTGCGCCACCGTTTCCACTCCTTCGCAGACTACCTCGACTCCGAGTCCCTGTGCCAGGTTGGTGATGCTGCGGATGAGCAGCGAGTCGCGTTTTCGATCGGCGTCGCTGCTCAGGAAGGAGCGGTCGATCTTGAGCGCGTCGAGTGGAAAACGGTGGAGGTAGCTGAGCGACGAGTACCCCGTTCCGAAATCGTCCAGATGAATGGCGACGCCCATCGTCTTCAGCCTGGTCAGCACCTGCGCGGCTTCGGCGGCGTTGTCGAGCAAAATGCTTTCGGTGATCTCCAGCTTCAGCGCCTCGGGTGGGATCCGGGTAGCCTGGAGCACCCTTCTCACCTGTCTGACCAGGTCGGGCTGCACGAACTCCTTGACCGACAAATTCACCGATACCTGCAACGACGCCGAATCCGGCTCCCGCCGCCAGGCGGCGAGCTGTCGGCAGGCGGTTTCGAGCACCCAGCGGCCGATCGGAACGATCATTCCCGTTTCTTCCGCCAGCGGAATGAAGTCCACGGGGAGGATGGATCCGCGGTCCGCGTGCTCCCAGCGTACCAACGCCTCGAAACCGGCCAGCGAGCCGCTCGCGAGATCCACGATCGGCTGGTAGCGGAGCCGGAACTCGTCGCGGTCGAGCGCGTGGCGGAGTTCCGTCTCGATCTCCAGCCGCTTCAGCGCATCGGCGTGCATGGCACGGTCGTACACGGCGAAGCGGGCGACACCCGCCGCCTTCGCGCGGTACATGGCCATGTCCGCGTTTCGCAGGATCGCGGCCGAACCGTCCTGCTCGGCCGAGCCGAGGACGATGCCGATGCTCGCGGAGGTAAAGGTTTCGTAGCCGTCCAGATCCACCGGCTCGGCGACCGCCTGCCGGATGCGCTCGGCGACGTGCGTGGCCTCGCCGACGTGGGTGACGTTCTCCAGAAGGATCGCGAACTCGTCGCCTCCGAACCGCGCGACGGTGTCGCCCGGCCGGAGGCAAAGCTCGAGGCGGTCGGCGACCGCGACGAGCAGGCGGTCACCGACGGCGTGCCCCAGACTGTCGTTGACCACCTTGAAGCGGTCCAGATCCAGAAAAAGCACGGCGAACGACGGGGATGCGCTGCGCTGGCCGCGGCGGATCGCGTGGTCGAGCCGTTCCATGAATAGGACGCGGTTCGGCAGCCCCGTGAGGGCGTCGTGCAGGGCGGTGTGCAGCAGGCGTTGCTCCGCCTGCTTGCGCTCCGTCACGTCGAGCAGCGTGCCGATCACGGCGGGTCTGCCGCGGTAGTGCGTGGGCGAGCCGCGCACTTCCACCTCGATCTCCCCGTCGCCGGGTCCGTGACAGCGGAAGGTGAGGGATTCCCGTTCGGCCCGATCGGTATGGCAAGAACGGAAGTAGCGCGCGACCTCCGCCCGATCCTCCGCAACCACGAGTTCTTCCAGCGATGCGAGACCCATCAGGGTTTCCGCGTCGGAGTCGAAGATCTCGCAGAAGCGCGGATTGGCGTACACCAGGCGCCCCTGCGCGACGATGTAGATGCCGACCAGCGCCTGCTCGACCAGGGTGCGGAACTGCGCCTCCGCGGCGCGCTCCGCCTCTTCCGCCCGCCTCCGCTCCGTGACGTCTTCCAGAACCCCTTCATAGTACGCCACTTCTCCCGTCTGGCCCGGCACGGCGCGGACGGTGTTGCGGATCCAGATGCCGCGGGCGTCCGGACGCCGGTGCTGGACTTCGAACCTGCGGACTCTCGTATCCCCCGGCAGCGCCGTCGACCACGACGAACCGCCCGCGATCCCCGAGGGGAGCGCGGCCTCGCCGGCTTCGACCAGCGCCTCCAGTGATGGATAGCCGAGCGTCCCTACGAAGAAGTCGTTCGCCGCCAGCAGCTCCCCGCGGGGGCTCGTGCGGTAGAGGCCGAGGGGGACGCCTTCGTAGAGGCCGCGGTAGCGTGCTTCGCTCTGCCGGAGCGCCTCTTCTCCCCACTTGCTTTCGGTGATGTTGACCGTCACGCCCCGCAGCTTTCCGCCCCCGGCGTCGGGGGCTACGCGGATGCTGTCACGGAGCCAGACCGTCCAGCCGTCGCGGGCGAGCACCGGATACTCCAGCTGGTGCTCGCCGCCTCTGCGGGTCGCGGCATCGACCACGTCGGCGATGCGGGTCCCGTCCCGCGCGTGCAGCACGGTCGACCAGAAATCGTCCTCCTCCAACCAGCGCTCGCGCGGGTAGCCGAGCGCCGCCTCCGCGTAGCGGGTGACGAAGGTGAAGCGACGGCTGCGGACGTCCAGCTCCCAGACGATGGCGTCGAGGCCGTCCGCGAAGTCGTGGTAGCGCTGCTGAGCCGCGGCCAGCGCGGCCTCCAGCTCCGCTTCGCAGTCGGAAGCGTCGGTCGGGAAACGCGACCTGAGTTGCGTTATGAAACGGTCCGCAAACATCTGGTCGGATCGAGAGGCGTCGAAAAGTCGTGGCATGGAGCCAAAGCCGCGAACAAGGCCGTCGGCTCGGAGCGTCGAGAGCAGAGATCGAGGCAAGCGCCGCACCGGGCCACGAACGCGCGCAGCGGAACGCCCGGCGGAGTGAACGCCGGGGGAGGGCCTGCCGAGGCTGTGGAGCTGGATCGGCGGAGGGAGTTCCGCCCGACCGCTGCCGCTTACCGGGTCGCCGGCGGCATGGTCTGGAGGGAGGCCTCGACGGCGGCTACCAGCGCCCACACGTCGAGGGTCTTGCTGATCACGCGCCGGCCGGTGCGGGCTTCGGCCAGCTCCGCGCTTTCTCCTCCCGCGGCGCCCGAGACGAAC
>JBPCJG010000133.1:0-4396 GCA_051005515.1 Longimicrobiaceae bacterium | reverse complement strand
GCGCGAGCATGGCGGCGAAGCGGCCGAGGTCGTGCGCGGTGGAAAAGAGCCCGGCGTTGCCGGTCATCCCCCCCAAACGACGGGAGATGGGATCGTGCACCAACCCGCGGAGCGGTACGCCGTCCGGCCGCAGGCCGGTGGGGGCGCAGCGGGCGCACGCCTCTCCCGGTAGGAAAGTGGTCGAGCGCATCCCGAGAGGCGCGTAGACCCGACGATCCAGCAGCGACCAGAGCGGCTCGCCGGCGGCACGTTCGGCGACGTTCCAGAGCAGCACGAAGCCGAGGTCGGAGTACTCGACCCGTGATCCCGGCACGCGGATCAGCGGCGTGGCCACCACCTGCCCCCACGCGGTCATCGGCGAGCCCCAGATGTCGGCTCCCGCAGGGAGCCCGGAGGTATGGGTGAGCAGATGGCGGACGCTTACCCGGTTCTTGGAGGGTCCGATGAAGCCCGGGAGATAGAAATCGATCGGCCGGTCCAGGTCCAGCTTGCCGTCCTCCACGAGCAGCATCACGGCGGTGGTGGTGGCGACCACTTTGGTGAGTGATGCGAGGTCGTAGACGGTGTTCTCCGCATCCACCTGAGGATCGGCGAGCGTCCACCCCACCCGTCCCATCCCGTCCTCCAGCACGGTCCGCTCGCCCCGGCCGACGGCGAATGCGGCGCCGGGGAACGCACCCCGCTGGATGTCGCGCCAGATCGCCTGCTCCGCGTGCAGCAGGGGCGTGAGGCTCATGCCGGCCTCGCTCGCGGTGGCGAGCGGATGGCGCGCTCCCGGTGCGGGGACGGCGGCCGCAGTCGCTTCGGCGGCAGCGATCGGCAGCGGCCGGGTGGTGTCGGCGACGGCCGGCGCCGAAGCGGCCAGCGCCAGCAGGAGCGGGAGGGTCATGCGTGCCGCGGGTGGAGTGCTGCGGAAAGGCGGGGAAGGAATACCCTTCCCCGCCGGGGCTGTCAACTACAACCCGCCGCCTCCAGCGTAGTTCCGCGGCCGTCGCCGGGAACAAAACCCGCCCCCGCGGGAACTGGAAAAGAGTACTGACGGCATCCACCCGCGCTCACCGGCCGTGCTCGCGTACCTGCTTTTTTTCTTTGTGGTCTTCGGCTCCAAGGTGCTGCTAGCCGCGATCACGATCTTTCTGCTCCTGCCGAGCGACCGGCGGTGCAACCGCTGCGAGGCGGACACCATCCTGATCCGCATGAGCGCTCCGGGAAGGGCGCTGGCGCGGCTGCTGGGCGGGCGCATTCAGCGCCGCTGGTGCCCCGGTTGCGGGTGGGGAGGGCTCGCCCGGGTGGACAGCCGCGGCCGTCGTGACGCTGCGTTCCGCATCCGCCTGCGCAGCGCCCAGCCGCGCACCTCCGACCGAAGAACGCAGTGAGTGCGGTACCCTTCGCCGCGCTCCCCGACAGCGCGCGGGCGTGGATCTTCGCGGCCCGCAGACCGCTCGACGCCGACGAGGCGGAGCGGCTGCTCGCCGCCGTCGATGCCCATCTTCGGGAGTGGCGTGCCCACGGCCGGCCGGTGGTCGGAGCACGCGACTGGCGTCTCGACCGCTTTCTGATCGTCGGCGCCGACGAAGCCGCTTCGGGAGTGTCCGGCTGCTCGATCGACGCCCTTTTCCGCACGCTCGGCCAGGTGGAGCGGGAATTGGGGGTGCCGCTGCGGGACCGCTCGGCGGTCCATTTCCGCGATCGTGAAGGCGGCATCCGCTCCGTGGATCGCGCCGCCTTTCGGGGGCTCGCCGCGGACGGCGAGGTGGACGCCGACACTGCGGTCTTCGATACCACCATCGACTCCGTCGGCGAGGTGCGCTCCGGTCGCTGGGAGCTGCCGCTGGGCGACTCGTGGCTGGCCCGGTTGCTCCCGTCGCCGGCCCTTTGACGAGGTAACCCTGCGCCCGTAGCTTGGCCGCCCTCCCCGCAGTCCTCCCACCTCCCGTTCCGCCCCTTTTCCTCCATGTTCCAGGCAGACCTGCGTCCGCTCGGTTTCGGTGAGATCCTGGACGGCGCGTTCACGCTCTATCGGCGCCACTTCGTTTCCTTCTTCGTCACCGCGCTGGTGCCGTTCGTCCCCATCGCCATCCTGTCCGCGGAGTTCACGCGCAGGAGCGCCGCGCTGCAAAGCACCCCGAACGCGTCGCTGAGCGACTTTCCCTGGGGATGGATGCTCGCCGCGGCCATCGTTGCGACAGTGGGCATCTCGATCGTCTGGGGGGCGCTGACGCGGGAGATCTCCGCCGCGGTGACCGGGGGTGAGGTGTCGGCCGAAGACGGCTACGGTACGGCCCTGCGGGCGCTGCTCCCCCTGCTGGGAGCGGGCGTACTGGCGTGGGGGGTGATGGTGGGCGCGGTGACGCTCGCGGCGCTGCTGTTCGGCATCGCGACCGCCGCTTTCGCGGTCGCCGGAGGTATCGCCGCGCTTTTCTTCGGCCTGCTCGGCGCCCTCGCGATCGGGTTCATGTTCGCCTTTCTGGCCGCTTCGTTCTTCGCGATGGTGCCGGCGGTGGTGGTCGAGAAGCTGGGGCCGTGGACGGCGCTGAAGCGCTCGTGGCGACTTTCGCGGGGCGCGCGCTGGCGGATCGTCGGCCTGATCCTCGTCAGCTACCTGATCACCGTTCTCCCGGTGCTCGGGGTGGGGATGGCCACCGGTACCCTCGGCGCGTGGATCTCCCCTGCGGCTGCGGCCGCCCTGAGCCCCGGCGAACTCGCCTTTCAGCAGGTGGCGAGCACCCTCAGCGGAGCGCTTACCACGCCGTTCTTCGTCGGCTGCCTGGTGCTCCTCTACTACGACCGGAGGGTGCGCTCCGAGGGGTACGACGTGGAGCTCGCCGCTGAGGGGCTCGCCGTCGCCGGCTGACGTGCAGGGTCGTGCCGTTCCGACCAGCGCAGAGGTGGATCGCGCGCTGGCGGAGGTGTTCGAGCGTCCCGAGTTCGCCCCGCCGCCCCCTTCGCCGATCGGGGAGTGGCTGGCCGGCGTCTGGGACAGCGTGCGCCGCTGGATCGCGGGCGCGTTCGCCGGCGTCGACCTGACACCGGGCGGACAAAGGCTACTCTTCTGGATGGTGGTGGCGCTGCTTGCCGTCGCGGCCCTCGCGCTGCTCGTCCGGGTCGTCCGCCTCGCCGCCGCCTGGTGGGCGCGGCGAGGCGGACGCGAGCGCCGCACTCCAGGGACGTCGTCCGCGACGGAGACGACTGCCGAGGACTGGGACGCGCGGGCGCGCGACGCCGCCGCGGGCGGCCGCTGGCGCGACGCGGCGCTCGCGCTGTACCACGCCCTGCTGCTCCGGCTGGCGGCGCGCGGCGCCGTACGCGTCGATGCCGCCAAGACCCCCGGCGACTACCGCAGGGAGGCACGCGGCGACGAGACCGCCGCGCGGACGCTCGACGCCTTCCTCCGCCCCTTCGAGCCGGTGGCGTTCGGTGGGCGCCCGCTCGACGCCGAGGGCTACGCCCGGCTCCGCGCGACCGTCGCCCAGGCGGGCGCGAATGGGTAGCGGGCGCGAGCGCTGGCTGGCCGCGGGGCTGGTGATGGTCGTAGTCGCGCTGGCGCTGCTCGTGGGCCCCGACGCCGAGCGCAACACCGCCGATCCGCGTCCCTCCACACTGCTCGCGACGCCCCGCGGCACCCGGGCGGTGTACCTCGCGTTCGAGCGGCTGGACATCCCGGTGGAGCAGCGCCTGACGCCGTTCGCGGACGCCGATCCGCTCGTCGGGCCCCTGGTGATGCTGGCCCCTGGCGAGCCACCGACCCCGCACGAGCTGGCGGCGCTGGCGGAGTACCTGCAGGCCGGGGGAACGTTGATCTACGCCGCCCGCCCGGGCGATCCCACGCTGGAGCTGCTCGGGCTCCGCTTGGAGTCGGTCGAAGACCGCGACACGGACTCGGTCGGCGCCACGGCGACGGCCGACCCGACGTATCACGCGCTGACTCGCGGAATGCGTCCCGTCCCGGGCTTTCGCTGGGTCTTCGCGGACTCGTCGCCGGCTTTCGACGGGCCCGTCGACCCACTGCTGGTGACCGCCTCCGGGAGAGAAACCGCTGTCCGCTACCGCTGCGGGGAGGGTGGTGTGCTGGCTTTCAGCGACGCGGCGCCGTTCACCAATCGCGAGATCCAGGGCGGCGGGGCCGCGCTCCTGCTCGCGCGCGCGACGCTCGCAGCAGGCCACCCTGGCGCGCGGCTGCACTTCGACGAGTACCACCACGGCTTCCGCGCCGGGGGGAGCGCCGTGGGCGGCACCTTTCGCTTCCTGCGTGACACCCCGCTCGGGCATGCGGCGCTGCAGCTCGCCCTCGCTACGGCGGGGTTGCTCTGGCTGGTGGGGAGCCGCTTCGGCGGGGTGGTCGCGGCTCCACCGCCACGGCGCCGCTCGCCCCTGGAGCACGTGCGGGCGCTCGCCG
>JBPCJG010000132.1:0-4638 GCA_051005515.1 Longimicrobiaceae bacterium | reverse complement strand
CTCGACCAGCTCCGCGAGGGTCGCCACGGCGTAGTTCACGTCCTCGGCGTCGTAGCTGCCGATGCGGCTCCCCGGCCGTTCTCCCCCCTTCATCGAAAATTCCGGGTCGATGCCGAGGTGCACGTTCGGGCGCTGCAGGAAGGGGACGATCTTGGGCAATTCGCGCTGCAGCGTGCTGCGTCCAACCTGCAGATCGAGGAACACGACCGCATCGCGTCGCTCCGCCCAGCCGATCACCTCCTCGATCAGCGAGTCGGGCATCAGGGCGCGGTACATCCCGTCCCGCCCCGCGCTCCCCTGCGCCACCATCGCGACCAGATGAAGCGCCGGCTGGACGGGCGTGTTCGGATCGGCGCGCTCCCACGCGGCCACCTCGCTGTCGAGCCGCGAGAGCATGGAATCGGGCGGCACGGCGCCGAGGATCCCCATCCGCTTCGACAGCGGGTTGCCGTAGAAGGCGACGATCCGCCGCGCGGGGAGCAGCGACCCGTCGAGCGGGGCGGGCGCGCGGACCGGCCAGCCGGTCGAGTCGGGTACGGTGCTGTCCGCCGCGGTGTAGCGAGGGTAACGGATGGTCACCGTGTCCGGCGGCGGCGCTGCAGCCGGCAGCGAATCCGCCACCAGCTCGGGCTCCGGCGCCGCGGAGGCGGTGCCGTCCGTTACCGTCTGGTCACCGACGGCGCAACCCAGCAGCGCAGTGGCGGCGATCACTCCGATGGCGCGAGATCGAAACGTCATCTTTCGGCTACTGGTGTTCCGTGGACGGAGTCCCGCCGGTGGGGGAACCCACCACCTCGTCGTGGTGCCGGTAGGCTCGTGGTGCCAGATCCTTTTCCGTCTTGCTGTCGGGTTTCGTCATCGAACGATGGATGCGCCGAAACGGGTTTCCGCCGTATGAGATCGCGGTGGGTGATGTGGCAAGGTGTGTTCCTACCCACTCGCACGGCTGGCGCTCCGGGTTTGGCGGAGCCCCGTCACGACGCGATATATTGCGATGGCTGACGCAGCCCCTCCCGCCTCCGCACAGTCGCTCCCCACACCCGCTACCGCCGACGTTGAGCTCCCGGCCGTTCGACTCCATCCACACCCACGGCTTCGTTCGCACGGCGGTGTGTCTGCCGTCGGTGCGGATCGCCGATCCGTCCTTCAATGCCGAGCGGACCCTCGCGCTTGCGCGCCGGGCTTCGGAGCGGCACGTGAACGTGGCGGTATTCCCCGAGCTTGGGATCTCCGCCTACACGGCCGACGACCTGTTCCACCAGGACGCGCTCCTGGAGGGGGTCGAGCACGCGCTGGCCGCAGTCGTCGAGGCGAGCGCCGAGCTGGCACCGGTGCTGCTCGTCGGCGCGCCGCTCCGCTTCGAGGCAAAGTTGTTCAACTGCGCCGTAGCGATCCACCGCGGACACGTGCTCGGCATCGTCCCCAAGAGCTACCTTCCCAACTACCGCGAGTACTACGAGAAGCGTCAGTTCAGCGCCGCCCGCGTGGCCGTCCGGCAGGAAGTGACCTTCAGGGGGGAGACGGTCCCCTTCGGCGCCGATCTGGTCTTCGAGGCCACGAACTTCCCGGGCTTCGCGCTGCACGCGGAGCTTTGTGAAGACCTCTGGGCTCCCGTCCCCCCGAGCAGCTACGCGGCGCTCGCCGGCGCCACCGTGCTGGCGAACCTGTCCGCGAGCAACGTCACCATCGAGAAGGCCGGGTACCGCCGCGACCTCTGCGCCGCGCACTCCGGCAAGTGCATCGCGGCGTATCTGTATTCCGGCTCCGGCCCCGGTGAATCGACCACGGATCTCGCGTGGGACGGGCACGGGCTGATCTACGAGAACGACGACCTGCTCGCGGAGGGAGAGCGCTTCTCCGCCGACGAACAGGTGGTGACCGCCGACATCGACCTGGAGCGGCTGCGGCAGGAGCGGATGCGGATGACCTCGTTCAACGACGCGGTGCTGGACCACGTCGAGCGGGTACAGCGGATCCGCCGCATTCCTTTCGAGCTCCATCTCCCGGGGTCACCCGTTCCGCTCGAGCGCCGGATCGAACGCTTTCCGTACGTACCCAGCGATGCGCAACGGCGCGACGAACACTGTTTCGAGGCGTACAACATCCAGATCCACGGGCTCCTCCAGCGGCTCCGGGCGACGGGCATCGAGCGGGTGGTGATCGGCGTCTCGGGGGGCCTCGATTCGACGCAGGCGCTGCTGGTCGCCGCACGCACGATGGACCGGCTCGAGCTGCCGCGCAGCAATGTGCTGGCGTACACCATGCCCGGCTTCGCGACCAGCGCTGCCACGCTCGCCAACGCGCGGGAGCTGATGTCGGCGCTGGGGGTGACGGCGGGGGAGATCGACATCAAACCGGCCGCGGAGCGGATGCTCGCCGACATCGGCCATCCTCACTCCGCAGACGCGCCGGTCTACGACGCCACTTTCGAGAACGTGCAGGCGGGAGAGCGCACCTCGCATCTCTTCCGGCTGGCGAATCTGCACGCCGCGCTGGTGGTAGGCACCGGCGACCTGAGCGAGCTGGCGCTGGGGTGGACCACCTACGGCGTGGGAGATCAGATGTCGCACTACAACGTCAACGCCTCCGTGCCGAAGACGCTGATCCAGCACCTGATCCGCTGGACGATCGCGACGGAGCGGGTGTCGGCGGAGGCCGCCGGGGTGCTGCAACGGATTCTGACCACCGAGATCTCGCCCGAGCTGGTTCCTTCCCTTTCCGGCGTCGTCGGGGACGCCCCGACGCAGAGCTCCGAAGCTATCGTTGGACCGTACGAGCTGCAGGACTTCAACCTGTACTACATCAGCCGGTTCGGATACCGTCCCAGCAAGGTAGCCTACCTGGCGCACCACGCCTGGGGTGACCGCGCCCGTGGCCGCTGGCCGGAAGACCTCCCGCCGGCAGCCCGCCGCGAATACGACCTGGCGGAGATCAAGCGTTGGCTGGAGGTGTTCCTGCGGCGCTTCTTCGAAACCAGCCAGTTCAAGCGTTCGGCGATGCCGAACGGACCCAAGGTCGGTTCCGGCGGATCGCTCTC
This sequence comes from Longimicrobiaceae bacterium, assembly GCA_051005515.1. GTDB lineage: Bacteria > Gemmatimonadota > Gemmatimonadetes > Longimicrobiales > Longimicrobiaceae > JBPCJG01. Next base: position 1,601 of record JBPCJG010000132.1, on the reverse strand, counting down.
GCCGCGGGGCGACTGGCGGGCACCGAGCGACGCGAAAGCGGAGGTGTGGCTCGAGGAGCTGGAGCGCAACGTGCCCGTCGGGTCGGAGCCGTAGCTTACGCCCAGCTCCGCCGTTAATTTCTCCGAACCCTGAATCCCGACCCCCGAATCCCGAATCCTGATCCCATGGAAAAGCTCCCGCTCTACGCCGGCACCTTTCTGCTCGTCTGGCTCGCGATCGCCGCGGCCTGCTGGATCTTCATCCGCCTGGAAGACCGGGGCAACCGCTTCGGACTCTGAGCGGTTCCTTGCGGGATCGGGAGGAAGTCTTCCGGGCGCTGGAGCGGTCGGCGTTCCGACGCCGCTTCCGGCTGCGGGCGAGGGAGTCGGCGTACCTCCGTTCGCGCGGGATGGAGACGGTTCTCCTGCACGCCGCCGACTTCGTCCGCGAGCGGATCGCGCCCGCCGAGCCGGTCAACGACGGCCGTCAGACGCCGTTCGGCAAGCACCCCGCCTTTGTCGCGCAGCACGCGACAGCTACCTGCTGCAGGCGGTGCCTGGAGAAGTGGCATCACATCCCGCGTGGCCGCCCACTGCGGCCGGACGAGCAGCGCTACGTCGTGGGTGCTGGGCCGCTGGCTGCGCGACGCGGCGGGAGCGCTTGACCCGCCGCTTCGCCCGGCGTAAGGTGATCCGGATCGTCCCCCCATCAGAGGAGAAGTCCATGCGCTGCAAGACCACGGTCAAGGTAGTCTTCGCCGATGCACCCTCGGAGCCGCTCGCCGGCGTCAAGGTCCAGCTCTTCGACAGAGACACGGTGACGGACGACGATCTTCTCGGCTCCGAAACCACCGACGATGTCGGCGAAGCGTGTTTCAACTACGATACCGAGGATTTTCTCGACATCGACGACCGGGTGGGTGGCGAGGCACCGGATCTGTACGCGGTGGTCTACGATGCCAACGACCAGGTCGTGGTCAGCACCCGCCCCGACGCCGCGACCGACCGACACCTGAAGCATCTGACCGTTCGCGTGGACCGAGATCTAGTCCGTCAGCACAACCTGGCGGCCGGCGTATAGGGCGGCCGCTGGCCGCGCTCCGTGTCATGGACGCAATCGAAGAGGTCATCCGCGAATCGCAGCGCTCGGCGCGCTTCCACCAGGTGGTGGTGCGCTTCGCCAACGGCGAGCAGTGGACCTTTTCGGAGAAGGCCGATGTGCGGAGGCCGAGCGGCGAGCGCATCCCGTTCGAGGAGCTTCCGCGAGTGCTCTCGGCGCGTGAGGTACCCTACGTCACCTACCGGGGCCGGTGGAGACTCGAGGAAGTGGAAAAGGACGTCTGGCAGGAGCCGCCGGACGGCCCGGTCGGGGGTCCCGTCGAGGTGGACTTCTTTTCCGAACACATCGTCCGGGTATCCCGTCTCTACCGCGACTGAGCCGCTCGCCGAGCGGCGTCGCGTCGACTCGTTCGAAAGGCAAGTGAAACCCGGGGCAGGGTGCGTCCGTTGGGAGGGCAGGCGCCGGTCGGCGCCCGGCGGCGATTGCCGCCACTCCTTCTGACGAGAGGACGCGATGTACTGCAAGACTACGGTGAAGGTGGTTCACGACGGCGCCGGTGATC
>JBPCJG010000131.1:0-8503 GCA_051005515.1 Longimicrobiaceae bacterium | reverse complement strand
CGCCTCAACGGCACCGCCGCGGCGGGCTCGACGGCCGCCGATCAGGCGGCGGCGATGACGGCGCTGGTGATGCAGATGCAGCGCGGCGACGTGGCACTGCTGCTCGTCGACGGCCCGAACCCCGCCTACACGCTTCCCCGGTCGCTCGGCTTCCACGAGGGGTTCGCGCGGGTCCCTACCCGCGTCAGCTTCTCGCCCTTCCCGGACGAGACGGCGCTGCTCAGTACCCTGCTCCTCCCCGGACACCACTTCCTGGAGGCTTGGGGCGACTACGAGCCGCGACCCGGTCTGCGAGAGATCGTGCAGCCGGCCATGCGCCCGGTGTTCAACACCAAGCAGACCGCCGACGTCCTGCTTTCGACCGCACGGCTGCTGGGCTTCCCACTCGGCGGTGGTGCCACGACCTACTACGACTACCTGCGGTCGAGCTGGCCCGGTGGCACCGAAGCGTGGCGGCAAGCTCTCAAGGTCGGCGGGACGTACCCGGCGGCCGGGGTTGGCGCACCACTGGCCGAGCCCGGCGAGGTGGGTCCGGGTCGTCCTCCGGAAGGTGGGTTTGCGCCCCCCTCCGATGCCACTGTGGCCGGGGTGCCCGGTTACGCAGGCGAAACCCAGCCGGGGCCCGTCGGCAGCGACCGCTTCGCCGGCTCCGAGGCGCCCTTCCACCTGGTCGTCTATCCGTCGTACCGCTTCTTCGACGGCCGCACCGCCAACCGTCCCTGGCTGCTGGAGCTCCCCGACCCCGTCACCAAAGTGTCGTGGAATTCGTGGGTGGAGATCCACCCGCGCGCCGCGCGCCAGCTCGGCGTCGAGCACGGCGACGTGCTGCGCGTCCAGTCGCCGTTCGGGGCCATCGACCTCCCCGCCTTCGTCTACCCCGGCGTGCGCCCGGACACGGTGGCGGTGCAGATGGGGCTCGGTCACGACGCCTACGGGCGCTTCACCGAAGGGGTGGGGGAGAATCCGAACCGGCTGCTGGGCCCCGGCTTCGATCCGTTATCCGGGATGTTCGGGAGCCACGGCCTGAGGGTGAGCGTCACCCCCACCGGCGAGGAGAACTTCCGCGCTCAGGGCCTCTTCGAAGCCGGCGTGCGGGTGCAGCACGATCGGGAGATCGCCCGGGCTGTCTCGCTCGCTTCCCTGGCGCGCCTCGATGGAAGCGGTCCCGGAACCATCCCGGGCGAGCACACCGAGCTGAAGATGCTGAAGGGATACGGTGGCTTCGCCCCGGTCGCCACGGACACCGACCCCACCTCCTTTCCGCCGCCCGGTACCGAGTACGGCCAGTACACGGAGGGACAGAAGCGCTGGGGGATGGTCATCGACCTGGACCGCTGCATCGGCTGCTCCGCCTGCGTGACCGCCTGCTACGCGGAGAACAACATCCCGGTGGTCGGCCCCAACGAGGTGAAAAAGGGCAGGGAGATGTCGTGGCTGCGCATCGAGCGCTACTGGGGCGTCGGCATCGACGACGACGAGGCGTACACCGACACGGCCACCGACGACACGCGCTTCCTGCCGATGCTCTGCCAGCATTGCGGCAACGCGCCCTGCGAGCCGGTCTGCCCCGTCTACGCCTCGTACCACACGCCTGACGGCCTCAATGGGCAGGTCTACAACCGCTGCGTAGGGACCCGCTACTGCGCCAACAACTGTCCCTACAAGGTCCGTTACTTCAACTGGTTCACCTACGAGTTCGCGGAGCCGCTCAACTGGCAGCTCAATCCCGACGTGACCGTGCGCGAAAAGGGCGTGATGGAGAAGTGCACCTTCTGCGTGCAGCGGATCCACGAAGCCGAGCGCGACGCCAACCAGGCGGGGCGCGCCGTGCGTGACGGCGAGATCGTCCCCGCGTGCGTGCAGACCTGCCCCACCGAGGTGTTCGTCTTCGGGGATCTGGCCGATCGGGACAGCGACGTCGCGGTGGCCGCGCGGAGCCACCGCAGCTATCGTGTGCTCGAGGAAACCAACACCCGTCCGGCGATCGTCTACCTGAAGCAGGTGACGCTCGGCGAGCCGGCGCAGGGGGGTCACCACGCGCCCGCCGAGGGTGCGGGCGAAGCGGCGGGCGCCGCCAGTCACTGATCTGGCGATGGCTACGGAAACACGACCCGAAGGGACCGAACTGAGGTCCGTCTTCCACCCGGAAGTCCGCGGCTACGCGGACGTCAACCGAGCCGCGAACCGGCTGCTGACGAAGCCGGGCAAGGGGTACACTGCGCTGCTCGCGATGTCGGTGGGGCTGGTCGGGCTGATGGCGATTGGCGAGGGGATGAACATCTACTACGGCCTCGGGGTCAACGGGCTCACCAACCCGGTCGGGTGGGGGACGTTCATCACCACCTTCGTCTTCTGGGTGGGGATCGCGCACGCCGGCACCCTGGTGTCGGCGATCCTGTATCTCTTCCGTGCCGTCTGGCGGCAGTCCGTGTACCGCTTCGCGGAGGCGATGACGGTTTTCGCGGTGCTCACCGCGGGGCTCTTTCCGATCATCCACATCGGGCGCCCCTGGTTCTTTTACTGGCTGCTGCCGCTGCCGAGCCAGCGGGAGCTGTGGCCGAACTTCCGCTCGCCGCTCCTTTGGGACGTTTTCGCGGTCACCACCTACCTGATCGTCTCGTCGGCTTTCTTTTATCTGGGGCTGATCCCCGACATCGCGGCGGCGCGGGACTCGGCCACCACGCCCTTCCGCAAAAAATTCTACACCCTGCTGGCGCTCGGCTGGCGCGGCACCGACCGGGAATGGAAGCACTTCACCCGCGCCTACCTGTACCTCGCCGCGCTGGCTACGCCGCTGGTGCTGTCGGTGCACTCGGTGGTGTCGTGGGACTTCGCGATCTCCATAGTGCCGGGGTGGCACACCACCATCTTCGCCCCCTACTTCGTCGCCGGCGCGATCCTGTCCGGCGTCGCGATGGTGGTGACCATCATGGTCCCGGTGCGCAAGATCTTTCACCTCCATGCGTACTTCACGGAGCTGCACTTCGACCGGCTCGCGAAGCTGCTGATCCTGACTTCGAGCATCGTCGGCTACGCGTACGCGATGGAGTACTTCATGGCGTACTACTCGGGCGAATTAGTCGAACGCAGCGTCTTCATCGACCGGGTGACGGGAGATTACTGGTGGGCGGGGTGGTCGATGATCACCTTCAACGCCCTCGTCCCCCAGCTCCTCTGGTTCAAGCGGGTGCGGCGCAACCTGAACGCCATGTTCCTGATCTCGGTGATCATCAACATCGGGATGTGGTACGAGCGCTTCGTCATCATCGTCCCCTCGCTGGCGCATTCGTACGAGCCGTGGAAGTTCATGAACTACCACATGACGTGGAACGAAGCCGCGATCCTGATGGGGAGCTTCGGCTGGTTCTTCATGTGGTTCCTGCTCTTCCTTCGCTACCTCCCGGGGATCTCCATCGCCGAGATCAAGGAAGTGCTGCCGCCGCCGCTGCGGCGGCCCGAGGGGGTGCCGCCCGTGACCGAGCACGTCCAGGAGGAGGCGGGGGAGCGCTTCGCGCCGGGATATATGATCGAGGCGGAGCCGACCCGTGCTTGACCGCTTTCTGGGGCCGCAGCCCGGGGTGCTGGGCGTCTTCGCGCACCTGGATTCCGCGACGGATGCGATCCGCCGGCTCCGTTCCGAGGGCCTCGAGGTTTCCGTCTACTCGCCCGCGCCGCGCCACGAGCTCGAGGACGCCCTGGAAGCTCCGGAAAGCCCGGTCCGCATCTTCACGCTGGTAGGCGCCTTCACCGGCACGGCGGCGGGCGCGGCGCTGGCGATCTGGACGTCGCTCGACTGGCCGCTGGTGGTGGGAGGCAAGGAGATCGTCTCGCTGCCGGCGTTCAGCGTGATCATGTTCGAGCTCACCATCCTGATCGGCGCGCTCTCGACCCTCGCCGGCTTCTTCATCAACGCGCGCCTGCCGCGGCTGGACGGCCGCATGCTCTACCACCCGTCGTTCACGGACGACAGGTTCGGCGTCTTCGCCCATGTGGTTCCGGATCGCTACGACTCCGTGCGCGCGATCCTGCGCGAAGCGGGGTCGGAGGAAGTGCTGGTGGAAGATGTCTGAAAAAAAGTACGCAGTACGCGGTACGCGGTACGCAGTAACTGAACGGCGGTACGGGGTGCGCGGTGCGCAATCCGCTGAACCCGCTCGCCGGGTTTTTCCCTACGTACTACGTACTGCGTACTTCGTACTCGCGCTCGGAACGAGCGGGTGCACCGACTGGGGAGGATCGGACCTGGACTGGGCGTACGACGCCGTGCCCTGGTTCTCGACCATGCGGCAGAGCGTTTCCTTCGATCCGTACGAAATGCCGCGGCTGCCCGCGCCTGGCGCGGTGCCCTTCCGCACGCCGCAAGGCGATGCCCCCCCGCTCTTCACTCAGCTCGAGCTCGACTCGGCTGCCGCGACGCTCAACAACCCGCTGCCGGCCACCCCCGAGGTCCTCGCCCACGGGCGCTACACCTACAGCAACCAGTGCGTCGTCTGCCACGGGCCGGCCGGGACGGGCGGCGGCCCGGTCGTCGGTCCCGGCAAATACCCCACCGTCCCATCGCTTACCAGCGGGACCGCTCCGGGGCGGAGCGACGGCTACATCTACGCGGTGATCCGGGTGGGGCGGGGATTGATGCCGGCGTACGGGTGGCGCATGAGCGAAGCGGAGCGCTGGGCCACCGTCCACTACGTGCGCAGCTTGCAGCGCGCGGCTCCGGCCCCGGCGGGCGCGCCCGTGATTCCCGCGGCACCCGCAGCGGCGACCGGCGAAGAGGCCTCTCGATGAGCGAGCACGCGGTGCCGCGCGAGATCCCCTTCCGCACGCTGCGGACGAGCCCCGCCCTCGTCCCGGGCCTGCTGGTGGTCGGCGTGGTGCTGGCGGGCCTGGGAAGCTGGTTGGGCGCGGCCTTTGGCGCCGAGCGGATGTGGGGGGCGCTGCTCTTCAACTGGCTGTACTGGTCGTCCCTCGCCATCGGCATGGTGATCTTCGCGGTGGCCCTCCACCTCACTGCGGCCGACTGGGCCTGGTCGGTGCGGCGCTTTTCCATGGCCGGAGCGGCGTTTCTTCCCATTTCGTACCTGATCCTGCTGGTTCTGCTGCTTTTCGGCAGTGGGCACATCTTCCACGAGTGGTTGGAGGCGAGCGGCGATCCCATCATCGAGGCGAAGCACGGCTACCTGAACCTGCCCTTTCTGCTCGTCCGCCAGCTCGGGGGGGTGGCCGTGCTCTTTGCCCTGGCTGGGTGGTTCGTCCACCTCGCGCTGCGGCCCGACCTGCACGGCGTGGGGGACGCGGGACGGCAGGCGTGGTACCGCCGCTTCGGCCTGCTGCGGGAGTGGCGCGGTGCGGCCACCGAAGCCGAACGTTCGCAGCACCTGATGAACCGACTGGGGACTGTTCTCGCCCTGGTCTTCGTCTTCGTCTGGGGGGCGACGGCGGTCGATCTGGCGATGTCGCTGCACCCGCACTTCTTCAGCACCATGTTCCCCGTCGCCTTCTTCGTGGCCGCGTTCCACGGGGGGATCGCGATGACGGCGCTGGCGATGACGCTGCTGCGATCGCGGCTGGGGCTGGAGAAGTTCATCCTACCCCGGCAGTACCACGACCTGGGCAAGCTGCTCTTCGGCTTCACCGTGTTCTGGATGTACGTGAACTGGGGACAGTACGTGGTGGTCTGGTACGGTCAACTCCCGATCGAGCAGGAGTGGTTCGTGCCCCGCTTCGAGCCCCCCTTCGCGCTGGTCACGCAGGCGGCCGTGCTGATGATCTTCGTGATCCCCTTTTTGGCCCTGCTCCCGAAGCCGCCCAAGCGGGTTCCCGCCGTGCTGGCGTTCTTTGCGGGCATGATCCTGTTCGGCAACTGGCTGGAGCGCTTCCTGCTCGTCGCTCCGTCGCTGTACCCGCACGGGGAAGGGTTGCCGCTGGGTCTGCCGGAGATCGGGGTCGGTATCGGCTTCGGCTGCCTCTTCGCGGCCAGCTACCTCTGGTTCATGCGCACCTTTCCCGCGCTGCCTTCACCCGCGTCCCTCGCGGCGAACCCACCCGCCACCATCACCGTGCGCGCCCCGGCCGCCCCCGCCCAGCCGGCGTAAGCGGCTGCACCGCCCCGGCTTCGGCGAGATCCGGGGAACAATCCGAACTCCGCCGGGGTTTTCCGTCCGGGCGCCGGGAGACACGGCGCGTAGCTCCCTTCGTTCCGCATGACATGAGGCGTTCCGTCTTCCATCGCACGCTTCCTCTTGCTGCGGTCGCGCTCGCGGCCATGACAGGGGGGTGTGGCGGCATCCAGATCAGCGAGCGCGTCAACGACGGCAGCAGCCCTGCTCCCGCTTCCCGCCCGTCCGGGTCGCAGGCGGCGAACGGGTCGAGCTCTCCGACCTCGCGCGAGCGCGGCATCTACGTAGTGGTAGACACAGACGTCAACGAGCTGCGGATGATGGACGGATCCGTCCTGCTCTGGGCGGCCCCGATCGGGACGGGTACGGACTTCCGCCTCAAGGATCACAAGAACGAGGAGAACGAGTGGGAGTTCTCCACTCCCCGCGGCACCATGTACGTGCAGTACAAGGAGGAGAACCCGGTCTGGTACCTTCCGGACTGGTACTTCGTCGAAAACAAGCGGCCGATCCCCCCCGCGAACTCCCCGGAGCGCAGGATCCCCAACGCCCTCGGCGTGGCGGCCGTGTATCTCGGCAACGACATCGCCATCCACGGGACAGACAAGCCCGAGCTGCTGGGGCAGCGGGTCTCGCATGGCTGCATCCGGCTGGCGAACGAGAACGCGCTGCGGCTCTTCCACAACGTGCAGATCGGCACTCCGGTGTTCATCGTCGGCAAGCCGCGCGAGGTGGTAGACATGCCCGAAGAGCCGGCCAAGAAGACGGAGTCGAAGAAGAAGGAGAAAGTCGAGAACCCGCTGTTGAAGCTGACCACCGCGGAGCTGCTCGACCGACTCGACGCCGACCTCGCCGCCGAGCCCGGCGAAGCCGACTGGACGCGCACGACGTCGGTGCTGATCGACCGCGGCCTGAACGACGACGCCATCGCGCTCCGCGGCGTGTTGGAACGCGCGGGAACGGCCCGCGGCGAGGCGCGCCGGCTGGAATACGCCACCTTCGTAGCGGACGCCTTCACCCGCGGCTCCCTGCGGGCGGTGGTCTCACTGGCGCGCATCGACCCCGATGCGGCAGAACGCGCCGCCGAGGACATCGTTTCGGCGACCATGGCGATGTACCACGGTTCGCTGGTCGACGCCGCCGCCCCCTGGCCGTCCCACCGCAAGGGCACCTACGAACTGGGTCCCGACGGTTCGCGCGGGTGGGCATTCCTCCGCGAGGCGGAGAATCGCTACCGGGAGCGTTTCGGCACCGGTCCGGTCGCTTCGCGCGGGCGGCGCTGACCATCGGCGGGACGGATTGATCTCCCCGGGCCCGGCACTCGGCGCCCTCGATCTCCATGTCCACACCGATCTTTCGGACGGCGATCTGACGCCCGAGCGCGTCGCCGAACTGGCCGCCGCCCGCGGGGTCCAGATCGGCATCGCCGACCACGTTTCGAGTCGCAATCCGACCCGCTTCGTCGCCAACCCCGGGCAGGTTGAGGAATACCTCGAAGCTCTCGCTCCGCTGCCGGTATTCCGCGGGGGCGAGTTCTGCTGGCTGGACGACCTCTGGCGCGAGCTTCCCGGGGATACGCTGGCGCGCTTCGACTACCGGATCGGTTCGAATCACGGCTTCCTGCTTCCAGATGGCACCATCGCGTCCCCCTGGTGGAAGACGCTGCCGCCCCCCTGGGACACCGAGCCCGACGCGGTGATGGACGCGCTCGTGGACGGGCTCTGTGCTCTGGTCGGCACCATGCCCGTGCAGATCGTCGCCCACTCCACGCTCACCCCGCCGGCGCTGCTGGAGCTGGAGGGCGACACCGACGCCTGGTGGACCGCGCCTCGGGAGGACCGCTTCGTCGAGACGCTGGTCGAGAGCGGCGTCGCCCTGGAGATCTCGGCACGCTACCGTCTGCCGCACGACCGGCTGCTCCGCAAGGCACTCGCGGCCGGGGCGCGCTTCTCGCTCGGCAGCGACGCCCACCACGAGGAGCAGGTGGGGCGGCTGGAGTGGGCCGTGGAAACCGCCGGCCGGGTCGGCGTTGCGGCGCGGGAATTGTTCGCTCCCGATCCGGCGTCCCCTGCGGTAGGGCTTGGAAGTTGCACCCGTGGCAGAATTCTGTAGCAGGCAACCCGGAGGGGAGGCGATGAACAGCGACGTGGACAGGGCCGATGCGGTGGAGTTCGACGAGGGCCCGGACACTCTACTTTCCGAGGCGGAGCAGCGGATCCGCAGGGATCCCGGCGCGATCCGGGCCGACGACACCGAACCCTACCTGGCACTGCAGTACGTGGCGCGGCTCTTCAAGATCGCCGCTCTGGTCGTGGTGGTGGCGCTCACCGCGGAGATCGTGTTGGGCTTCGCCCTCGAAGGAATGAGCGCGCTCACGGCGCTGCTCG
>JBPCJG010000130.1:0-6606 GCA_051005515.1 Longimicrobiaceae bacterium | reverse complement strand
AGCGCGGCCGAAACATCGGAGCAGCCCTGCGGCAGTCCTTTTTCCCCCGCTGGACGGAGCGCTTCGTGAGAGTGGGAGCGGCGCTCGCCGGGTTCTGCGGTGTACTGGCGGCGGGGATGGGGAGCGGAACCGCGACAGCGCTTGCGGTGATCGCGGCGGCACTGCTGGCCGGGTTGCTGCTGGGTGCACGGGTGCGGATCTTTGCGGCGCTGGCCCTCGCGGTAGCATGGGCACTGGTCGCCGCGGCGGGAATCAACTTCTGAACAACGAACCGATGCAGCATCAGATCGAGGCCACCGTGGGAAACAAGCTCGGCCTGCACGCCCGTCCCGCCGCGGAGTTCGTCAAGGTGGCAAACCGCTTCGAGGCGGAGGTATGGGTCTGCAAGGACGACCTGGAAGTGAGCGGCAAGAGCATCATGGGCGTGATGATGCTGGCGGCGGAGCACGGTTCGACCCTGCAGATCCGCGCCGAAGGCGAGGATGCGCACAGCGCGGTCGACGCGCTGGCCGAGCTGGTCGCAGGCGGCTTCGGTGAGGAATAGCCGGTGAGCTGGATCCGGGAGGGTCTTCCCGCCTCGCCGGGCATCTCCTGCGGGCCGGCCTGGCTGGTCCGCTACGCGGTTCCGCGCGTCCCCAGGGGCAGCGGGATTTCCGCAGCGGAGGTCGAACGGGAGATCGCGGCGTTCCACGAGGCGCGTGAGTGGGCGCAGGACGAGATCCGCGAGCTGCAGGCACGCACCGAGGAACGGCTCGGTCCCGTCGAGGCACGGATCTTCGAGCCGCAGCTCCTGATGCTCGAAGATCCCGAGCTGGTCGATCGGACCGTCTCCTATATCCGGGAAAACCACCTCGACGCGGCGCGCGCGTTCGAGTGGCGGATGCTGGAGTGGGAGTCGCAGTGGTCGCACACCTCGCACCCGATGGTGCTCGACAAATTGAACGATCTGGCCGACGTGCAGGCGCGCGTGCTCCGGCGTCTGCTCGGCCTCGCCCCGCCGGACCTGCCGGCGCGTCCCGACGGCGATGGCGTCATTCTGGTGGCGCGGGAGATCACGCCCAGCCTCGCGGTGCAACTCGACCCGGAGCGCGTGCTGGGGATCGCCACCGACCTGGGGACGCGGACGTCGCACGCCTCCATCCTGGCCCGCTCGCTGGAGATCCCCGCCGTGGTGAGCTTGGGGGATCTCTCGACGCAGCTCCAGGGAGGGGAAGAGCTGATCCTCGACGGCAGAGCTGGTCGGGTGATCGCCGAGCCGACGGAGGAGGAAACGGTTCGTTACCGGGAGCGCGACTTTCGCTTCCGAGAATGGGAACAGGAGCTGCTCCTCCTCGCGCACCTGGAGCCCGTCACCCGCGACGGAGTACGCGTCGCGCTCCGCGCCAACATCGACCTGCCCGGTGAGGCGGAGTCGGCACGGGCACATGGGGGGGAGGGAGTCGGCCTCTTCCGGACCGAGTTCCTGGTGGTGGGGCGGAGTGCGGCACCCAGTGAAAACGAACAGTACGAGGCGTATCGGTCCGTGGCGGAGGTGTTTCCCCACTCGCCGGTCGTCATCCGAACCTACGATCTCGGTGGCGACAAGTTCCCGACGTTCCTGCACATGGCTCCCGAGGAGAACCCGTTTCTCGGCTGGCGCGCGATCCGCGTCTGCCTCGACGAGCCGGAGCTCTTCCGGGATCAGCTCCGGGCGCTGCTGCGCGCTCGGGCGCATGGCGACGTCCGCATCATGCTCCCGCTCGTGAACGAGATCGGCGAGGTGCTGGCCACGCGTGAGCTGCTGGAGGAGGAAGCGCAGGCGCTGAGGTCGCAGGATGCGGAATTCGTCGCGGACTACATTCTGGGCGCGATGATCGAGACTCCCGCAGCCGCGATGCTGGCGCCGGAGCTCGCCGGGCATGTGGACTTCTTTTCCATCGGCACCAACGACCTCGTTCAGTACACGCTCGCCGTCGACCGGGGGAACTCCCGTCTCGCGAAGCTCTACAATCCATTTCATCCCGCGGTGATCCGGCTGCTCGACGCGATCGTGCGAGCTGGCCGCACGGCGGGCATCGAAGTCGGAGTCTGCGGTGAAATGGCCGCGAATCCCCTGGCGGCGTTCCTGCTCATCGGCATGGGAGTGGACTCGCTCAGCGTCGGTCCTTCGAGTCTGGCGGAGATCAAGAAGGTGATCCGCTCGGTGACCCGCGAAGCGGGCGAGCGCGCGGTGCGCGCCGCGCTCTCGGCGTCGACTCCGGACGCGGTTTTGGAGGCGGTGACGGAGGTGCTCGGCGAAAGCGCCGATCCCCTGCTCTTCGGGGGTCCGGTCGGGTTGCCCGCGGTGAAGTAAGCCGGTTATCTTCGCGGCGCTCGACCTCGATCGACAAACGTTCTCGACTCACCGGAGCTTGCGTGTCTGGCACCCACCTCTTCACCTCGGAATCGGTCACGGAGGGGCATCCCGACAAGATCGCCGACCAGGTGTCCGACGCCGTCCTCGACGCCATCCTGGAGCAGGACCCCGACGGCCGGGTCGCCTGTGAAACACTGGTCACCACCGGACTGGCCGTGATCGCGGGGGAGATCACGACGGACACCTGGGTAGACCTGCCGGCGATCGTCAGGGGAACGCTGAAGTCGATCGGCTACACCGACGCGACGTACGGTATCGACGGCGATACCTGCGCTGTGATGACCACCATCGACCGCCAATCTCCCGACATCGCGCAGGGAGTCGACACCGGCGGGGCGGGGGACCAGGGGATGATGTTCGGCTACGCTACCGACGAGAACGAGGCGCTCATGCCGACGCCCATCCGCCTGGCGCACCGGTTGACGCATCGCCTCGCGGAGATGCGCAAGAAGGGGCGTCTCGGCTGGCTGCGGCCTGACGGCAAGGCCCAGGTCACCGTGGAGTACGACGGCGACCGCCCCGTTCGCGTGCGGACGGTAGTGGTCAGCACCCAGCATGCCCCCGACGTGACGACACGGCAGATCCGCGACGAGGTCATCGAGCACGTCATCGTGCCGGAGATGCCGTCGGAGCTGTTCGACCGTGACGACTGCACCTTTCACATCAACCCCACCGGTCGTTTCGTGATCGGCGGACCCCACGGCGACGCCGGCCTCACCGGCCGCAAGATCATCGTGGACACCTACGGCGGCATAGGGCGCCACGGGGGCGGCGCGTTCAGCGGCAAGGACGCGACCAAGGTGGACCGCTCCGCTGCGTACGCGGCTCGCTGGGCCGCCAAGAACGTGGTGGCGGCGGGGCTCGCGCGGCGCTGTGAGATCCAGCTCGCCTACGCCATCGGCGTCGCGGAGCCCGTCTCGGTGCGGGTGGAAACCTTCGGGACGGGGGAGATCGGGGACGAGGCGATCGCGGACGCGGTGCGCAGCGTGTTCGACTTCCGGCCGCTGCGGATCATCGAGGTGTTGGGTCTGCGCAACCCCATCTTCCGCGCCACCGCCGCGTACGGACACTTCGGGCGCGACTCCGTGGAAGCTCGGGTGAACGGCGGAGCCACCGCGCGCTTCTTTCCCTGGGAGCAGACGGATCGCGCCGCGGAGCTCCGCACCGCCGCCGCGAGCGGATAAGGGAGTGATCCAGGTCAAGGTGGCGAGTCTGGGCGTGGACGCCGCGTCCCAGTCCCCCGTGGTGATCCTTCAGGAGACGGATGGTCCGCGGGTGCTGCCCATCTGGATCGGCCCGAACGAGGCGAGCGCGATCGCGATGGAGATGGCCGGGATGAAGTTCGCCCGTCCGCTGACGCACGATCTGCTCGCTTCGTTGATCCGCGAGCTCGGCGCGCACCTCGAACGCGTGGAGATTTCGCGAGTCGAGGAGAACACCTACTTCGCGCAGCTGCTGCTCGCCCGCGGCAGCGAGAAGATCTCGGTGGACGCCCGTCCCTCCGACTCCATCGCGGTGGCGCTGCGCACCTCGTCCGAGATCTGGACGGACCCCAAGCTCCTCACCAACGCCGCGATCGGCCAGGCCGGCGAGGCGACTCCGCAGGATCTCGACGACGCCTCCGCCGGCCCTTCCACGCTCACACCCGAGCAGCTCCGCGAGTACCTCCGCAAGCTGAATCCGGAGGACCTCGGTCGCTTCAACCCGTGAGCGGGCGCGTGGTCCCGCTACTCCTGGTCTTGTGGGTAATGGGGCCGGGACAGGCGAGCGCGCAGCGACTGCTGGGAACGGTGCGACTGGGGGAAAGGGGAGTCGATTCGGTTCCCGTCTCGTTGCACCGGGTAACGAGCGACTCGGCGGGAGTCGTGAGCACGGATAGCACCCGCGACTCCGGCCATTTCTCGTTCCGTCTTCCCGCCGTGGCGCAGGACGCAGGCTTCACCGTGTTCTTCGTCACCGCCGAGTTCCGCGGCATCCGCTACTTCGGCCCCGCCCTCCATCCGGGTGAGGCGCAGGACGGTTACACGGTCAGCGTCTACGACACCGCGTCGGCGCCGGCAGCGGGGCAGGGGGTCCGGGTGTCTCGCCGCGACGTGGTCCTCGTACCGCGCGAGGCGGGGGGATGGGAGGTGAACGAAATCCTCCGGCTCTACAACCCCGGCGAACGTACGCTCGTCGCGTCGAGACCGGGGGACGTTTGGCGGGCGCGGATTCCGTCGAACGCCACCGAGTTTGAGGTCGGCGGTGGCGAGATCGATGCCGACGACGTCACGCGCATGGGCGACCTCCTCCTACTTTCGGCGCCGCTGGTGCCGGGGACGCAGGAGCTGTTTTTCCGCTACCGCCTGCCGCCCACCGACACCCTGCGCCTCCCGCTGGACCAGCCCACGGGTGAGATGAACCTGCTGGTGCGGGAGCCGGCACCGCCGCTGCGGGTCGAAGGCCTCGCCGCGACCGACACGTTGCAGGCGGAAGGGGAGCGCTTTCTGCGCTACACGGGCAGCGATCTCACGGCCGCAGCTACGGTGACGGTGGCAACGGCTTCGACTCCGCTCGGCCCGATCAGCCCGCCGCTGGCGGGGGCGGGTGCCGCGGCGGTTCTGCTCGGGGTCGGGACCTGGATAGCGCTGCGGCGCCGCCCGCCGCCGACCCCTCAGGGGAGGTGACGTGCTCGTCCGTACCCGCGCGCTGGTGCTGCGCAGCTACCCCTACAGCGAAAGCAGCAAGGTACTCCGGCTCTTCTCCTCCGAGCACGGGCTCGTCTCGACCATCGCCAAGGGGGCGCAGCGGCCGCGCAGCCGCTTCGGCGGACTGCTCGAACCGTTCACGGAGGGAACCGCCGAGTTCTACCATCGCGAGGGACGTGATCTGCACACGCTCAGCGGCTGGGATCTGATCCGCAGCAGACAGCAGCTCGGTCGCGACCTGACCGCGTTCGCGGGAGCATCGCTGCTGGCCGAACTCGTGCTCCGGCAGAGCGGACCGCAGCCGGCGCCGGCGCTGTTCGCCACGCTCGTGGAGGCGTTCGACGGCCTCGCGGGGTCGCCCGGGGTCGCGGCCGGGTTGACGATCGCCGCTGCCTGGCGGACGATCGCCGTCCTCGGGTACGCGCCGCAAACGCGTTTCTGTGTGGCGTGTGGGTCCGCGCTGGAAGACGGCGACGTCGCGCGCTTCGACGCCGTGGGAGGAGGGTGCTGCTGCGCCGGCTGCCGTCCCCGAGGGCGCCCGCTCGCGCCGGAGCCGCGCCTCGAGCTCAGGCGCATGCTCCACGAGGAGGGGCCGCTGCTCCCTGCTGCCGATGATACCGCGCTGCAGCGGGCACTGCTCGAAGCCTTTCTGATCGGGCAGTTCACGGACCGCCAGCCGTTCCGATCACTCGAGCTGTTTCTGCGGGCGAGCGCCCCGCCGCGCACTTTGGCGCACAAACCCGAAGATCGCGGGTACGTGGCTCGCGGAACTTCGGCTTGACCCCCGCGGCGGATATGCGTAGCACGCCCACCGTTCTCCTCATCATCGTCCTCACCTTCGGTCTGCTCTCGCCCCCGGGTGCCGTCGCCCAGGGGACGCCGGATCCGAGTGCAGCGCCGAGTCGTGACTTCCGGCTCGAGCCGAATCGCCCGAATCCGGCCAACCCGGACACCTGGATTCCGTTCGTTCTGGAGCCGTCTCTCTTTCAGCAGACCGACAGTGCCGTCGTTTCCATCCTCATCTACAACGTGCTCGCCCAACCGGTCGCCATCCCGCTGGCGGTCGATTTCGAGGGGGGGCGCGACCCGCCGCTGCAGGCGCTGGTTTATCGAGAGGCGGGGCGCAAACTGGCCTACTGGGACGGCAAAGATCGCAACGGCCGGACGGTCCCCGCCGGCGTCTACTACTGCCGGCTGGTAGTCAACGATCAGCCGCAGCTCGCACGCATCATCGTCAACCCCCCACGGAGGAGGCGCAGACTGATACCCTGGTTCGGAGATTGAACGAAACGAAGCCGGGACCGCTCAAGCGGTCCCGGCTTCGTTTCGCCTGAGCGCTTGCCGTCAGTCGATCAGGTACAGAAAGCGGCCGCAGCTGTCGCAGACGCGGATCTCCTCGTTCCGGTCGGCGTCGGACGCGAGTGCCGTGGGGACGGAAACGAAGCAGCCGTAACAGGTGCCGCCGATCACCGGAACCACGCTCCGCGGGTGCCGCTGCGAGGTACGGCGGTAGCGATTCCGTAC
>JBPCJG010000129.1:0-3827 GCA_051005515.1 Longimicrobiaceae bacterium | reverse complement strand
GTCGGCTATCCCGTCCTGCTCAAAGCCGCGGCAGGAGGGGGAGGGAAGGGGATGCGGATCGTCCGCGACGAGGGGGAGATCGCCAGCGCCTTCACCGCCGCGGGGAACGAGGCGCGGGCGGCGTTCGGAGACGACGCCGTCTACATCGAAAAGTACCTCGAAGGGCCGCGCCACATCGAGATCCAGCTCCTCGCAGACCGGCACGGCACCACGCTCCACCTGGGCGAACGCGAGTGCTCGATCCAGCGGCGGCACCAGAAGCTGATCGAGGAAGCGCCGTCCCCCGTGCTCACGCCCGAGGAGCGCGAGGCGATGGGGGCGACGGCGGTCGCCGCCGCGGAAGCCGTCGAGTACGAAGGCGCCGGGACTGTCGAGTTCCTCTACCAGGGCGGCGCCTTCTATTTCCTGGAGATGAACACCCGCATCCAGGTCGAACACCCCGTCACCGAGCTGGTCACCGGGATCGACCTGGTCCAGTGGCAGATCCGCATCGCGGCCGGCGAAGCGCTGCCGTACTCGCAGAGCGACGTGCACCTCACGGGACACGCCATCGAGTGCCGCATCACCTCCGAGGATCCCGCGAACGGCTTCCTCCCCTCGACCGGGCGGATCGATCTGCTGGAGATTCCGGCGGGCCCCGGCGTGCGCTGGGACGGCGGCGTGATCACCGGCAGCGAAGTCGGGCTCTTCTACGACCCGATGCTGGCGAAGCTGATCGTCCACGCCCCCACCCGCGACGCGGCGATCGCGCGCATGCGGCGCGCGCTGGGCGAGCTGCGGGTGGCGGGGGTCGAGACCAGCGTGCCCTTCCATCTGCGGGTGATGGAGGAAGCCGACTTCCGCGCCGGCGACCTCGACATCCGCTATCTGGAGACGCACGAGGAGGAGGTGCTGAACCCCTCGCCCGATGAGAGTGCCGTACGCGCCGCGGCGGTGGGGGCCGCGCTGCTGGAGCACGAGCGGCGTCAGCACCGCCTGAGCGTGCGCGCCGAGCGCGGAGAGCGGAAGGCGGCGAGCGGGTGGAAGCGGCGGGGGGGATGGCGGGGAGCTTGACGGCGGGTACCGAGGTGCTGATCGAATCCATCGCCGCCGGAGGCGAGGGCGTCGGGCGGCTCCCCGACGGCCGCGCCGTCTTCGTCCACCGCACCGCACCGGACGAGCGCGTGATGGTGGACGCGCTGGTCGAGCACCGCCGCTGGGCGCGGGGGCGCCTCGCGCGCATCGTGGAGCCGTCGCCCGACCGACGCGAGGCACCCTGCCCGCTGTACGAGCGCTGCGGCGGGTGCACCCTCGAGCACCTGCACTACCCGGCCCAGCTCGCCGCCAAGCTCCGCATCGTCAGCGACGCCCTGAGCCGCATCGGGAAGCTGGAGGTCGAGCCGTCGGGGATCGTCCCCTCTCCCGAGGAGTTCCGCTACCGCAACCGCGTCACCTTCACGCTGCGGCGGCTCGCATCCGGGCGCGTCGTAGCCGGTTTCCACGAGCTCGACAACCCCGGACGGATCCTCGACATCGACGCCCGCTGCCTGCTCCCGGAGGAGCCGCTCGCCGTCGCCTGGGAGGGGCTCCGCGCCGGCTGGGGAAACGGCGCGGCGAAGCTCCCGGCCGGAAAGCAGCTGCGGTTGACGCTGCGCGCTACCGCCGACGGCGCCGTGTCGCTGGTGATCGACGGCGGCAGGGGTCCGGGGCGTCCAGCGGAGCTGCTGGAAGCGGTGCCATCGCTGGCAGCCGTCTGGCAGCGCCGCGATCGTTCGGCCGAGCTGGTGGCGGGTGCGCCCGTCGTCCGCGACCGCTGGGGCGACGACGAGGTGGAGGTGAGCGGCGATGCCTTCTTGCAGGTGAACCGCGCCGCCGCTGCGCTGCTGGAGCAGCACGTGCTGGAGCTCGCCGGCGAGGTGCGCGGCGTGGGCGTGATCGACGCCTACTGCGGCGTCGGCCTGCGCGGCAGCCGGCTCGCGCGGGCCGGAGCGGAGGTGGTGGGGATCGAGCTGTCCTCCGCCGCTGTCGCGGAAGCTCGCCGCGCCGCGCCGGATGGGGTCCGGTTCATCGAGGGGCGGGTCGAAGCGAACCTCCCGGCGGAGCTGCCCGCAGAGCTGGTGATCGTCAACCCGCCGCGCGCCGGTCTGGCCGCCGAGACGTGCGAAGCGCTGCTGGCCGAGCCGCCGGAGCGGGTGATCTACGTTTCCTGCGACCCCGCCACGCTGGCCAGGGATCTGCGTCGTCTCGCCGGCGGCTTCGCCGCGGAGAGCGTGCGCTGCTTCGATCTCTTCCCCCAGACCGCACACGTGGAAACGGTGGTATCGCTCACCCGCACGAGGACCGAGTGCGCTACCACGTAAGCGTCGCCGGGCGTACCTTCGAAATCGATTTCGAAGGTACCGACGTGATCGTGGACGGCACGGCTGTCGAGGCGCAGCTCGCCGCGCTGCCGGGGACGCCGATCCGCCACCTGCGGAGCGGCGGCATCGCCAGCACCTGGCTCGTCGCTCCCGGGGACAGGCGGGGAGAGTGGGAGTTGCAAAGGGGTGGAGAACGCTTCTCCGTCGAAGCCCTCGACGAACGCACCCGCGCGATCCGCGAAATGGCGGGCGGCGAAGACGTGGAAGCGGAGAAGACGGTAGTCGCGCCGATGCCCGGACTGGTTCTGCGACTGGAGGTAGCGGAAGGCGATCAGGTAGTCGAAGGGCAGGGGGTGGTCGTGGTGGAAGCGATGAAGATGGAGAACGAGCTCAAGGCCCCGGCCGACGGAACGGTCACGCGCATCTCCGTGAGCGCGGGAGACACGGTGGAAAAGGGCGCCACGCTGGTGGTGCTGGAGTGAGCCGCCTGACAGATTGTGATGAGATGAAACGCTTCACCATTGCGATCGACGAGGATACCGCGCACTGGCTCCAAATCGAAGCGGCCAAACGCGGCACGAGTCGATCCCGCTTCGTTGGTGACGTCTGTGAGGAACGGGAGCGGGACGAGTACGAGACGGCGATGCGCTGGTATTTGTCCCGGGAGCGGGTTCGGTTGCGCTCGGATCCATCCGTCTCCTACCCATCCCGCGAAGAGTTGTACGACCGCGCCAACCCTTCACAACCGCTACGCCACGATGGCTGACTCTACAGGCAAGGCAGCGTGGACGGAGCGGGCGGTCGAGCCCGTGCTCGCCCGTTACCCGGAGCGGCGCGAGGATTTCGAGACCACCAGCGGCATCGAAGTCGAGCGCCTCTACACGCCTGCCGACGCCCGCGTAGACTACGAGCACGACCTCGGCTACCCGGGGGAGTACCCCTTCACGCGGGGCATCCAGCCCACCATGTACCGCGGCCGCTTCTGGACCATGCGGCAGTACGCGGGGTTCGGCACGGCGGAGGAAACCAACGAGCGCTTCAAGTTGCTCCTGGACGCGGGGCAGACGGGGCTCTCGACCGCCTTCGACCTCCCCACCCAGATGGGGTACGACTCCGATCACCCGATGGCGGCGGGAGAGGTGGGGCGGGTGGGGGTGGCGATCGACACGCTCGCCGACATGCGTCGCCTGCTCGACGGCATCCCGCTCGAGCGGGTGTCCACCTCGATGACCATCAACTCGACAGCCGCGATCCTGCTCGCGTTCTACATCGCCGTCGCCGACGAGCGGGGGATCGGGCGCGAGAAGCTCTCGGGCACGGTTCAGAACGACATCCTCAAGGAGTACATCGCGCGCGGGACATACGTCTTCCCGGTGGAGCCGTCGCTGCGCCTGATCACCGACGTCTTCGCCTTCTGCAACCGCGAGGTGCCGCGCTGGAACACCATCTCCATCTCCGGCTACCACATCCGCGAGGCGGGCGCCACCG
>JBPCJG010000128.1:0-6224 GCA_051005515.1 Longimicrobiaceae bacterium | reverse complement strand
GCCGCAGGCGCGGGTCGGAAGCGTTCACCCCGCTGTCGTCGATCATGATCTCGTGACCCCGTCCCAGCTCCAGATCGGGAAAGCGCTCATCCGCCGCATTCCGGAGCAGAGCCCACGCAGCGTCAACCCGTTCCAGGCGAAGCTGCAGCGAGTCGGCGTGCAGCGTGGTGCGGGCGTTCAGGTGCGGGGTGACTACCAGCCGGCGGACCCCCTGCGCGCGCAGCGCCTCCAGCGCGTCGAGAGCTTCTTCGAGGGTGCGCGCTCCGTCGTCCACCCCGGGGATGAGGTGGCTGTGCAGATCGACCCGCGATGCCTCCCTCACCCGGCGGCGGCGGGCAGGGCTCCGATGCCGCCCGCAGGACCGTAGCGCGCGGCGAGCCCGGGGATGCCTGCGCAATCCAGCTCCGCCTGTGCTTCGAATGCAGAGGTGAGCAGCGCGTCGGCGGCGAGCAGCGTGTACGCGTCCTCGCGCCGCTCACCGCCGCCTTCCAGCGCCTCCAGCAGGCGCAGCGCGGCGGCGGCGAGCGCCTCCGGCACCGGCTCCTCATCGCCGACGGCGGCGCGCATGGCCGCGGCGAGGGCGGGCGGAACGCCCGCCGCGTGCTCACGCAGCCACGCCCCCGCCGGCGTCAACCGCCCTTCCCGGCGAGCATCTCGCCGACGATCTCGGGCACTGCGGCCAGCGCCTCGCCGACCCGCTCCGGATCCGGGATCCCCGCCTGCGCCATGTGCGCCTTGCCGCCGCCGCGGCCACCGGCGCGCGCGGCCACCGCGCGGACCAACTCGTCCGCGCGGACCCCGCGCGCGATCAGGTCGTCGCTCGCCACGCAGAGCAGCGAGGCGCGCTCACCGCCCGTGGCGGCGAGCACGCCCACCCCGCTGCCGATGCGCCCGCGCAGCCGGTCGCCGAGGGAGCGCAGCTCCTCGGCGTCGGCGATCTCGACGCGAGCGGAGACGACGCGTGCCCCGTCCACCGCGGCGGCCTCGTCCAGGAGCTCGCCGACGGTATCGACAGCGGCCGAGGCCCGCGCTCGCTCGAGCTGGCCTTGCAGCTCTCGCTGCTCGGTGAGCAGACCGTCCAGACGGACCAGGAGGTTCTCCTCGCGCGTCTTCAGCGCCGCCGCGGCGGCGCTGAGCGTCGCCGCCTGTTCGCGGGCGAGCGCATACGCGCCACGCCCGGTCACCGCCTCGATGCGCCGCACGCCGGCAGCCACGCCCGATTCGGAAACGATGCGGAAGGAACCGATCTGCCCGGTCGAGCGGACGTGGGTGCCGCCGCACAGCTCCAGCGAGACGCCGGGGATGTCGATCACCCGCACCACATTGCCGTACTTTTCTGAAAAGAGCGCCATCGCGCCCCGGTCGAGCGCCGCCCGGTACCCCATCTCCTCCGGGCAGACGGAGGTGTTGGCGAGGATCGCCTCGTTGACGAAATCCTCGACCCGCCCCAGCTCGTCGTCGGAGAGCCCGCCGGTGTGGGAGAAGTCGAAGCGCAGGCGGTCCGGCGCCACCAGCGACCCCTGCTGGTGGACGTGCTCGCCGAGCACGCGCCGCAGCGCGGCGTGCAGCAGGTGCGTCGCCGTGTGGTTTCGCTCGGTGTCGCGGCGGGGCGGCTCCTCGACGGTCGCCGTGACGGTGCCGGGCGAGAAATCCCCCTCGACGCTGCCGATCACCGCGACGCGGCCCACCACCCGGCGCACATCGTCCACGGCCAGCATCCACCCCTCGCCGCGGACGTGGCCGTGGTCGGAGACCTGGCCGCCGCCTTCGACGTAGAACGGGTTCTCCCGGAGCTGCAGCGCCAGCCGCCCGTCCATGCGGCGGAAGCCCAGCACCTCCGTTTCGATCTCGGTAGCTCCGTAGCCGACGAACTCCTGCTCGCCGGGGGCCACCTCCTCCCATCCGGCCGCGAGATCGTCGTTGCCGACGGCGGCGGCGGAATCGGCGCGGTCCTGGCGCGAGCGGCGCCGCTGCGCCTCCAGCTCCCGCTCGAAGCCTTCGCTGTCGACGGTGTAGCCGCGCTCGCGCGCCATCAGCTCGGTAAGGTCCGCGGGGAAGCCGAAGGTGTCGTAGAGGCGGAAGACGTCCTCGCCCGCTATCGTCCCGCTCCCCCCTTCCGGCGCGAGCTCGTCGAAGCGTTTCATCCCCTCGTCGATGGTGACGAGGAAGCGCTCTTCTTCGGCGCGCGTAGCCCGCAGCAGCAGCTCCCGGCGTTGCTGCAGCTCGGGGTACGCGTCGCCCATCCGCTCGACGGTGGCGTCCACCACACCGACGAGTGTCGGCTCGCGACGGCCGAGCAGCCAGGCGTGGCGCACCCCGCGGCGCAGGATGCGCCGCAGCACGTAGCCGCGGCCCTCGTTGGACGGGAAGACGCCGTCGGCGAGCAGGAAGGCTACGGTGCGGGCGTGGTCGGCGAGCACGCGGTACGAGGCGCCGGATGGAGAGTCGGGCTCGTACGGGACACCGACCGTGGCCACCGCCCGCTCGATCAGCGGGACGAAGAGGTCGGTGGCGTAGTTCGAATCCACACCCTGCAGCAGCATCGCCAGCCGCTCGAGGCCGAGTCCGGTGTCGATCGAGGGCGCCGGAAGCGGCGTCAATTCGCCGTCGGCGCTCCGGTCGAACTGCATGAAGACCAAGTTCCAGAACTCGAGGATCTCGTTGGCTTCGGTGAGCGCTACGAACTCCTCGACCGAGGCCACAGACCCTCGCTCCCCGTCCGGGCGGCGGTCGTAATGGATCTCGGAGCAGGGGCCGCAGGGACCCGTGTCCGCCATCTGCCAGAAGTTGTCCTTGTCGCCGAGCCGGACTATGCGGTCGGCGGGAACGCCGGCAATCCGCTCCCAGAGCGCCGCCGCTTCATCGTCCGTGTGGTGGACCGTCACCCAGAGCCGCTCCGGCGCGATGCCGATGTCGGCGGTCAGGAACTCCCAGGCGAAGCGGATCGCGTCTTCCTTGAAGTAGTCGCCGAACGAGAAGTTGCCGAGCATCTCGAAAAAGGTGTGGTGCCGCGGCGTGAAGCCCACCTCTTCGAGGTCGTTGTGCTTGCCCCCCGCGCGCACACACTTCTGCGAGCTGGTGGCGCGGGTGAAAGGCACCTCCTCCATCCCCAGAAAGACGCGCTTGAACGGCACCATCCCGGCGTTGACGAAGAGCAGCGTCGGGTCGTCCGCCGGGACCAACGAGGCGGAAGGGCGCACTGCATGGTCGTGCCGCTGGAAGTACTCCAGGAAGCGGGAGCGGATTTCGTCGGAGCGCATGCGGGATGGGACCGGGGGAGGCGGGAGTATAACGCCCCGCCGGTCAGAAGGTGAAGGTCACCTCGTGCACCACCGCGACGGGCCGCCCCGAACCGTCGCGCGCGGGGCGGAAGCGCCAGTCCATCGCGACGCGGCGCAGGGACCGATCGTAGCCGCGGTCGCCCGTGTCGAGCTCGACGTCACGGACGGTGCCGCCCGTGTCGATCGAGAGCTTGACCTCGATGGGGCGCCCGCGCAGGGCGCGCGGCGGGGGCGGCGGGATCAGCATCAGCTCCGGCTCCGGCGGGGTGATCCGCCCCGCCGCCGCGCCGCTCCCACTTCCGGCGCCGACGCCGGAGCCCTGACCGCCGCCGCTCCCGCTCCCGGAGCCCGCGCCGCTCCCCGTCCCGCTGCCCGCTCCCACACCGCCCCCGCTGCCGGAACCGGAACCGCGGTCGGCGAGCGCGCCGAGCACCCGCGGGGCGTCGCCTCCGACGCTCTGCGCCGGCTCCGGCTGCGCTTCGGGCTCCGGCGTCCGGACGCTGTCGGCCTGCTCCGGCGGCGTTTCGGTGGGAACCACGAAGGCGTCGGGATCGGGGGGCGTCGCCACTGCGGGCGGGGGGGGACGCGGCGCGACATCGATGTAGGTGACGCTTTCGCTACCCCCGCCTCCTCCGCCCCCCGACAGGTCGATCGCGAGCGTTCCGCCGGCTCCGGCGTCGGCGCTGGGCAGCGCCTCGCGCGCGCCGATCAGCAGCACGACCACGCCGGCGTGCGCGAGCACGGACATCGCCACGCTCCGCCGGGAGGCGGGAGCGCGCCGGTAGCTGCGCGGCGAACGGAGGTGGTCGAACAACGGATTGCGGAGGCGCGGGGCTTCGGATAGCTCCGCTTTGGTACCGCCCGGCGCCCGCGAGGGGTCCCCCGCGAGAGACTACTCCACGTCGTCCGGCTCGCCCTCTCCGTCTCCCGCCGGCCCCGTGCCGGTCATCCCCAGCTCGTCCTTGACTTTGGCCTCGATCTCCGCGGCGATCTCCGGGTTCTCCTGGAGGAACTGCTTGGAGTTCTCCCTCCCCTGCCCCAGCCGCACGTCACCGTACGAGAACCAGGCGCCGGATTTCTGGATCACGTCGGCCTCGACGCCCAGATCGACGATGATCCCGAAGTGGTCGATGCCGACATTGAACATGATGTCGAACTCGGCCTGCTTGAAGGGCGGCGCCACCTTGTTCTTGACGACCTTGACGCGGGTCCGGTTGCCCACGAGGACGTCGCGGTCTTTGATGGAGGCGATGCGCCGGATGTCCATCCGCAGCGAGGCGTAGAACTTGAGAGCCCGGCCTCCGGTGGTGGTCTCCGGGTTGCCGAACATCACCCCGATCTTTTCGCGGATCTGGTTGGTAAAGACCACCGACGTCTGCGAGCGGTTGATCGCCCCGGTCAGCTTGCGCAGCGCCTGGCTCATCAGCCGCGCCTGGAGGCCTACGTGGCTGTCTCCCATCTCCCCTTCGATCTCCGCGCGCGGAACCAGCGCCGCCACCGAGTCGATGACCACCACCTCGACGGCGCCGGAGCGCACCAGCACCTCGGCGATCTCGAGAGCCTGTTCGCCCGTATCGGGCTGCGAAACGAGCAGGTTGTCCACGTCCACCCCGAGCTTGCGCCCGTACTCGATGTCGAGCGCGTGTTCGGCGTCGATGAAGGCGGCGATCCCGCCGCTGCGCTGCGCGTTGGCGATGATGTGCAGGCAGAGCGTGGTCTTCCCCGAAGATTCCGGTCCGTAGATTTCGGTGACGCGGCCGCGGGGGATGCCGCCGATGCCGATCGCCGCGTCGAGGTTGATCGCGCCGGTGGGGATGGCGGCGATCTGCACCTTGGGGCCGTCGATCCCCAGCCGCATGATCGACCCCTTCCCGTACGACTTCTCGATCTGTCCGATGGCGACGTTCAGCGCCTTTTTCTTGTCGTCCGCGACTTGGACCGTGGCCATGGAGCTCCTGATGAGGGGGGTGATCGGCTCAGGGGGAACCGAAGATAAGGCGAAAGTGTTCAGCGCGCCACGGCGACGATCTCGCGGAGTGCTCCCGCCGCGCAATCGATCCCGGCATCGTCCACGTCGAGGTGGGTGACGGCGCGCAGCCGCCGCTTTCCGAAGGGCGCAAGAAGCACTCCGCGCTCGGCGAGCGCCGCGACGACCGCGTCTGCCGCGGGGGCGCCGTCGAGCAGGTCGATCATGACGATGTTGGTTTCGGGGGATGGAACCTGGAGCTGCGGCACGTCGGCGAGAGCATCGGCGAAGCGCCGCGCCCGGCGGTGATCCTCGCCGAGACGACCGAGGTTGTGGCGCAGCGCGTGGATCCCCGCGGCGGCCAGCAGCCCCGCCTGCCGCATTCCGCCGCCCAAGCGGCGGCGGATTCGCCAGCCGCGCTCCAGCGTCGCCGCGTCGCCGGCCAGCAGCGACCCGACCGGGGCGCCGAGGCCCTTCGAGAGCGACACCATCACGGTGTCGGCGGGGCCGGCCAGCTCCGCGAGCGACGCTCCGAGCGCCGCCGCGGCGTTGGGGAGGCGCGCGCCGTCGAGGTGCACCCGCGCGCCTCGCTCGTGCGCGACCTCGGCGACGGCGCGGAGCTGCGCCAGGGGGAGCACGCGGCCGCCGGCCCCGTTGTGCGTGTTTTCCATACAGACGAGGGAGGTCCGCGGCAGGTACGGCGAAGGAGGGCGGATCGCCTCCTCGACCTGCTCGGCGCTGAGCATCCCGGCCGCGGTGACGACGGCGCGGAGCTGGACGCCGGCCCACGCCGCCGCCGCGCCCTCCTCCCAGTTGAGGATGTGCCCGCCTGCGTCGATCACAGCTTCGGTCCCCGCCTCGGCCTGCGCGATGATCGCCGTCTGGTTCGCCATGATCCCGCTGGGAAAGAAGAGCGCCCGCTCCTTGCCCAGCAGCTCCGCCCCCAGCCGCTCCAGCTCCGCCACCGTAGGATCGTC
>JBPCJG010000127.1:0-4415 GCA_051005515.1 Longimicrobiaceae bacterium | reverse complement strand
CCGTCACCCAGGAGCGCGAGCAGTGGGCGAGCGGGTGCAACTTCGTAGCCGTGCGTCCCGGCCTGGTGCTCGGCTACACCCGCAACGACGCCACCCTCCGCGAGCTCGAGGCCCAAGGGGGCTTCCGCATCGTGGACGCCATCGCCTTCCTGACCGGGGACGAAGAGATCGGCGACGACGAGCGCGCCGCGATCGCATTCGAGGGCGCCGAGCTGGTGCGCGGCGGCGGCGGCGGCCGCTGCATGACGCTCCCCGTGCTCCGCGACGACGCCTGGTGACGGACTCCACAGCAGGGACGCGGCTGGTCGCCGGCAACGGCCTCGCCGCCAGTGCGCACGAGCTGCTGCGCGCGGGCCCGCTCACGAGCGACGAGCTCGCCCGGCGCGTGCTGGCGCTCTCCGGGCAGCCGGCGGTCGCGGCGCGAGTGGTCCGCACGCTGCTCGGCGACGATCCCCGCTTTCTGGTGTCGTCCGAAGGGGTACGGCAACTCGCGGCGGAGCCGCCGGAGCCGGCCGGACGACTGCGCGACCATGAGTGGGCGGTGGTGGACGTGGAGACCACGGGCGGCGCGGCGCGGCGCGGCCACCGCGTCACCGAGATCGCCGTGGTGACGGTAGCGGGCGGGGAGATCCGCGACCGCTACGCCACGCTGGTCAACCCCGGGCGGCCGATCCCCGCCCCCATCTCGCGGGTGACGGGCATCTCCGACGCGATGGTCACCACCGCTCCCCGCTTCGACGAGGTCGCGGAGGAGGTGGCCGGGCGGCTGCGCGGCAGGATCTTCGTCGCCCACAACGCCGGCTTCGACTGGGGCTTTCTGCACGAGGAGGTGCGCCGCGCCACGGGTCTCATGCCGAGCGGGCGGACGCTCTGCACCGTGCGCATCGCGCGCAGGCTGCTCCCGCACCTGCCGTCGCGCGCGCTCGGTGCGCTGGCCGAGCACTACGGGCTGCACATGCAGACCCGCCACCGCGCCCTCGACGACGCCGACGCCACCGCCCGCCTGCTGCTGATCTTTTTGGAACTGCTCGAAGAACAGATGATTGCCGACTGGGCAGCGCTGGCCGCGTATCTGCGCCGCCGCCCGCGGCGGCGCCGACGGCGCACGGCGATGCCGCGCTCGGTGGAGCGGGTGTGAGCGCTCCGCCGCTGGTCCGCACCCGCACGCTCGGCGGTTTCCGCCTGCACGCACTCGAAACCGGAGTACAGCGGCTGGACGGCGGCGCGATGTTCGGTGTCGTCCCCAAGCCGCTCTGGGAGCGGCGCATCCCCGCCGACGAACGCAACCGTATCCCCCTCGCGCTGCGCTGCCTGCTGGTCGAGGCGCCGGACGCGCTGGTGCTGATCGAAACCGGGTTGGGGAACAAGGAGAACGACAAGTTCATGGAGATCTACGGCGTCGACAACGCCCCGACCGCCGGCTCGGGCTTCCCCGACCGCCTGCACGAGGCGATCGCCGCCGCCGGCTTCGCTGCCGACGACGTGGACCGGGTGATCGACACCCATCTGCACTTCGACCACGCGGGGGGCAACACCTTCCGCGACGAGGAAGGGGAGGTGCGGCTCGCCTTCCCGCGGGCGCGCTACACCGTGCAGCGCGGGGAGTGGGAGTACGCCCACTGGAAGAACGAGCGCATCCAGGCGAGCTATCTGCCGCACAACTTCGACCCGGTCGAGGAGGCGGGGCGGTGGGATTTGGTCGAGGGCGAAGCCGAAATTCTCCCCGGCATCTCCGTCTTCCCATCCCCCGGACACACGCCGCACCACCAGTCGGTGCTGCTCCGCTCCGAGGGCGAGACCGCCTGCTTCATCGGCGACCTGATCCCGACGATGGCGCACCTGCCGCTCCCCTGGATCATGGGGTACGACGTCGAGCCGCTGGTGACGCTGGCGTCGAAGCGCGACTTTCTCCGCCGGGCCGTCGACGGGGATTGGCTGCTCGTCTCCGTGCACGATCCCGACACTCCGTGGGGGGATGCGGTCCAGGGCGAGAAGCGGGTGGAACTCCGCGACGAGCCGTGAGCTTGATGAAACGTGGCGGGCTTTCTACCCCGGCCCTGCAACGGTTAGATTGGGCGTTCTGAAAACTCTGCACCGAGGCAAGGCATGAACAACGGTGATCCAGGCCGCACGGCCGTGCTGGTGAGCGCTGCGCGCACCCCCGTCGGCCGCTTCCTGGGCGGCCTCTCGTCCCTTCCCGCCACCGAACTGGGCGCGCTGGCGATCCGCGCGGCGGTGGAGCGCTCCGGCATCGACGTCGGCGACATCGACGACGTCATCATGGGCAACGTGATCCAGGCCGGAAACGGCCAGGCCCCCGCGCGCCAGGCGGCGATCGATGGGGGCATTCCCGAAACCGTTCCCGCCGTCACCATCAACAAGGTGTGCGGCTCCGGGCTCAAGGCGGTGATGCTGGCCGCCCAGGCGATCCGCGCCGGCGACAGCCAGGTGGTGGTGGCGGGGGGGATGGAGTCGATGTCGAACGCGCCGTACCTGCTGCGCGGCTACCGCGAAGGGGTGAAGTTCGGCGATCGGGAAGTGGTCGACTCTCTCGTCCACGACGGGCTCTGGTGCTCCTTCGGGATGTGCCACATGGGCGGCCACGCCGAGTACACGGCGCACAAGGCGGAGATCACCCGCGAGGAGGCCGACCGCTTCGCGCTGGAGTCGCACCGCAGGGCGATCGCAGCGATCGACGAGGGCAAGTTCGACGAGGAGATCGTGCCGGTCGAGATTTCCGGGCGGAAGGGGACCACGGTGGTGGACACGGACGAGGCGCCGCGCCGCGACACTTCGCTCGAGTCGCTGATGAAGCTGCGGCCGGCGTTCCCGAACGACGCCCCGGAGGAGATCGGCGAGCTGGTGGTGACTGCCGGCAACGCCCCGGGGCTGAACGACGGCGGCAGCGCGCTGGTGGTAGTTTCCGAGGAGTACGCCCGCGCGCACGGCCTCGACATCATGGCGCGGATCACCGCCTACACCGCCGGCGCCACCGCCCCGCGCGACCTTTTCTTCGCGCCGGTGGTCGCGGTCCGCGAGCTGATGCAGAAGGAGGGCAAGCAGATCGACGACTACGGCTTGATCGAGGCGAACGAGGCGTTCGCGGTGCAGGCCCTGGCGGACGGCAAGGAGCTGGGGTGGGACTGGGACCGCGTCAACGTGCACGGCGGCGCGGTCGCGCTGGGCCATCCCATCGGCGCCTCGGGCGCCCGGGTGCTGACCACCCTGCTGCACGCCATGGAGGAGCGCGGCGAGGAGACAGGGTTGGCGACGCTCTGCCTCGGCGGCGGCAACGCGGTGGCGCTGTCGGTGGAGCGGGTATAGGATCCGGACCGACCTTGAACTCACGGAGACACCATGGCGACCATCAGGACTGAACGCGAGGATCTGGCAGCGACCGGCACTGCCGGAACGCTGGAGCGGAGCGGAGAGCTGGTCCTGCGCTACGGGCTGGTGATCATCCTGCTGGCGGTCGGGGCGCTCAAGTTCACCATGTATGAAGCCGAAGCTCTCAGGCCGCTCGTCTCCAACTCACCGCTGCTGTCGTGGGGATACGACGTCTTCGGGGTCCAGGGGTTCGCGATGGTGCTCGGAGTGATCGAGATCGTTTTGGCGCTGATGATCGCCACGCGTTCCTTTGCGCCCAAGCTCTCCGCGTGGGGGAGCATCGGCGCGATCATTATGTTCCTGACCACGCTGACCCTGGTGTTCACCACGCCGGCCGCGTGGCAGCAGGGGTACGGCTTCCCCTTCCCGTCGCCGATGCCGGGGCAGTTCCTGCTCAAGGACGTGCTGCTGCTGGGGGCGGCGTTGTGGACGGCGGGCGAGGCGTTGGCCGCGTCGAAGCGACGGGAGATCGCGCATTGAATAGACGGCAATCCCGGGAGGAGACCCCATGAGCGTTTCGCACACTTCGGCAGCCGGCGACCGCCGCGCCGCCGCCCTGTCCCGCCCCGTCCGCTTCGCGCTCGGCGTCGCTGCCTTCGCGCTGCTGACTGCGGTGTCGGCGAAGGTCGCGGTGCCGATCCCCGGCACGCCGGTGCCCTTCACCTTCCAGCCGCTGGTGGTGCTGCTGGCGGGGGCGCTGCTCGGCGCCGCCGGCGGGGCGGCGAGTCAGGCGCTCTACCTGCTGGCGGGCGCGGCGGGTCTCCCGGTCTTTGCGGCGGGGGGCGGTCTCGCCTACCTGCTGGGTCCCACCGGGGGGTACCTGCTCGCGTACCCGGCCGCGGCGACGCTGGTGGGGGTGCTCGCGGGCGGCCGGGGCGCGCGGCTCCTGCTCGCGTTGCTGGCCGGGCTGGCGCTGATCTACGCCGGCGGTGTCGCCTGGCTCGCGGCGCTCGGCGGCTTCGACGCGGCGGTCGCGGCGGGGCTGTATCCGTTCCTGCTGGCGGACCTGGTCAAGGTAGCTGTCGCCT
>JBPCJG010000126.1:0-10261 GCA_051005515.1 Longimicrobiaceae bacterium | reverse complement strand
CACCCGCTGGCGGGGCGACCCCTCTGCTGGCACGTGCTCCACGCCCTCGCAGACGCGGATCCGCCGCCCCGGCGGCTCAGCATCATCGGCGGCGGGGAGCTGTCCCCGGAGCTCTTCGCGGACCTCGAGCCGGAGGTGCGAATCGTCCCTCCGGAAACCCTCCCGCTCGATCCGATCGCCGACGCCGACGCCGACGTACTGCTCGTGGACGCCGCGGCGCCGGCACTTGGAACGATCGTCGACGACCTGCTCGCCCGGGACGGCCCCTGCGCCGTCGGCGCGGCGGGGCGGCCCCCCGCCGCTGCGCGCCTGAGCGCCGCCGAGGCGTGCGGGGTCCTGCACGCCCGGTCGCAGGCACCCCGCTGGACGGAAGCGCTGCCGCCGCTCCCCCGCTTCGACCGCGACGCGGCGTTGGTGGTCGAGGACCGCCTGGACTTCGGCAAGCTGGAACAGCGCATCCGCGACGATCTGGTGCGCGGGCTGATGGCAGCGGGAACCACCTTTCTGCTGCCGAACAGCGTGCTCGTCGATGTCGACGTGCGCATCGGCCGCGACACGGTGATCTACCCGGGCGTGGTGCTGGAAGGGCAGACCACGATCGGAGAAGAAACCGTGATCGGCCCCGGCTGCCGCATCATCGACAGCTGGATCGGCAGCGGCGTCGAGCTGAAGGGTTGGAATTACCTGTCGCGCACGTCCATCCGCAACCGGGCGGTGCTGGAACCCCACGTCCGCCGCGGCCTCTGACCGGCCGCAGTTGGCCCGTCTCTGCGTTGCGCTTCGTCGCCCCTCCCTGCGACGTACCGGAGTACGCCTCGGTCGCGGCTCCTCGCGCGCCTTGACACGAACCAACTTCGGCTCGGTCAGGTTGCGACGGAAAAACCGCGTGCGGCGTCGATGCACCCGGTCGCAACGGTGACAGGGCGAGGAGCGAACGACCCGCAAACAGCCCTCGCCGCTGCGAGGCGGGGCGAGCTGCCGGAGTGGGCGACCGTGTCGCCCGAGCGGCGCGAGCACATCCGCCGCGTCGCGGCGCTGATGGAGGAGTGGGCGGTCGCGCTCTCGCTTCCGCCGGACGAGCGGGAGCGGTGGCGGGCGGCGGCGTGGCTGCACGACGCACTGCGCGACGCTCCCGCCGACGCCCTGCGCGGCGAAGTCGGCCCGGCTTATCGCGACTTCCTCGCGCCGCTGCTGCACGGCCCCGCCGCCGCCGCTCGCCTGGGCGACGGGGATGCGGA
Organism: Longimicrobiaceae bacterium; assembly: GCA_051005515.1. Lineage (GTDB taxonomy): Bacteria > Gemmatimonadota > Gemmatimonadetes > Longimicrobiales > Longimicrobiaceae > JBPCJG01. Next base: position 9,023 of record JBPCJG010000126.1, on the reverse strand, counting down.
GCTGGCGGAGGCGGTGCGCTACCACACGCTCGGGCACCCCGCCCTCGGCCAACTCGGTCGGGCGCTCTACCTCGCGGACTTTCTGGAGCCGGGGCGCGACTTCGAGGAGGAGTGGCGGGCGGAGCTGCGGGCGCGCATGCCGGAGGATCTCGACGGGGTGTTGCGGGAGGTGGTCCGCGCGCGCATCCAAAATCTGCTCTCTGCCGACCGGCCGGTGCGCGCCGAAACGGTGGCTTTCTGGAACTCGCTGGCTTGCGTCTCCTCGTGAGGCGATTGCAGACGCTGGGGCTCTTCCTGGCGCTGCTGACCGTCGCGGTGCTCGCCGGCTCGCTGGTGGCGGGTCTCGGAAGAGGCGGAGCGGACGGCGCGGCCGCAAGCTCCGGCGCGGGGGGACAGACGCTCCGCACCGCCGCTCCCCGCACGGAGCGGGTGCGGGTGGAGGTGCTGAACGCCGCCGGGGTGCCGGATCTCGCCCGCCGCGCCACCCGACAGCTCCGCGCCGACGGCTTCGACGTGGTCTACTTCGGCAATGCGCCCGAGCGACGGGACACTTCGGTGGTGTTCGACCGCGTCGGCCGGCTCGCGGTAGCCGCCCGGGTCGCCGAGGCGCTGGAGATCGGCCGGGTGGTTTCCGCCCCGGACTCGGGGCTCTACCTGGACGTTTCCGTCTACCTGGCCCGCGATTGGCGACCCTGAGGGCCCCTCACACTCCGGCCAGCACCGGGAGACGCCCCGTGGTCGCTTCGGCGCGGAGCTGCCCGCACGCCGCCGCGATGTCGCCCCCGCGCGATTCCCGCACGAACGAGCTGACGCCGCGCTCCGCCAGTCGGGCGGTGAACGCGTCCAATCGCTCCCGCGGCGTCGGCCGCCAGTCCGTCCCGGGAATCGGGTTGAAGGGGATCAGGTTCACGAAGGCGTTGAAAGGTTGCACCAGGTCGGCGAGCTGGTCCGCGAGCGCGAGGTCGTCGTTGACGCCGTCGATCATCACGTATTCGAAGGTGATCCGCTTCCCCCCCGCCGCGTCGAACGCCCGCAGCGCTTCCAGCAGGTCGGGGAGGGGATGCTTGCGCTCGATCGGCACCAGCCGCTCCCGCAGCTCACCGTTCGGCGCGTGCAGGGAGACGGCGAGGCGGAACTGCTCCGGCAGCTCCGCCAGCTCGAGGATGCCGGGGACGACGCCGACGGTGGAAACGGTGATCCGCCGCGCCCCCACGCCGAACGCGTCGTTGAGGATCCCCAGCGCGGGGATCACCGCTTTCCGGTTCATCAGCGGTTCACCCATCCCCATGAAGACCAGGTTGGTGATCTCGCCGACACCTTTTGCCAGCGCCCAGGCGCGGGCGCCGCGATACTGCGCGACGATCTCGCCGGCGGAGAGCTGCCGGCGGTACCCCGCCCACCCCGTCGCGCAGAAGGCGCACGCCATGGCGCACCCCGCCTGCGACGACAGGCAGAGCGTGAGCCGCCTTGGAGTGGGGATGAGCACGGATTCGATCAGCTCACCGTCGTCCAGCTTCCAAAGGTGCTTGACGGTGCCGTCGCTCGACCGGAAGACGCGGTCGGTTCCGGGAACCGCGAGCCGGAAATGGTCTTCCAGCGCCGCGCGCTCCTCGCGCGGCAGGTTGCTCATCCCGTCGAAGCCGACGGCAGCGTCTCCGTAGATCCAGTCGAGCGTCTGCGTGGCACGGTACGCCGGCTGGCCGCGCGCCGCGAAATGGGCGCGCAGGAGCTCGTCCGCGGAGTCGCGGGGGAGCCCCAGGAGATCGGGATTCTGCGCTCGCATGGACTTCGGGCAAGGAGTGAGAGAGCCGGTTATCCCCCCCGAAAGGCACGAAGTTCCGGGGCCGGCGCTTGATGGCCGTGCGGGCCGCCTTTATCTTGGGACGCTTCCCGCCCGCTCGCGGCGGCCCGGACTCTCCCGCGGAAGCTACCGCCTTTGCTGCTCACCGAACTCCTGACCCCGGACCGCGTTCGCATTCCCCTGCTCGGCGCGGGCAAGCCAGAACTGATCGAGGAACTGGTTTCGGTACTGGTCGCCGACGGCAGCATCGGCGAGCCAGCGGAAGTGCTGCGGGCGGTGCTCGATCGCGAGGAGGTACTCAGCACCGGGATCGGCAACGGCGTGGCGATCCCCCACGGCAAGTCCGAAGGCGTGTCCTCGCTCGTCCTGGCCGCGGGGGTCACCAGCCGGCCGGTGGACTTCGAGGCGCTCGACGGCGACCCCGTCTCCCTGCTCTTTCTGCTGGTGGGCCCGGGCGCGGCGGCCGGCGACCACGTCAAGGCGTTGTCGCGGATCTCGCGGCTGCTCCGCCGGGACCGCTTTCGGCGGCGGCTCATCGCCGCTGCGGACGCGGAAACGTTCTACTCCGTCATCGCCGAAGCGGAGGAGCCGTGACGCGCGCGCTGCGCGCCTGGCTGCCGCCGCTCCTCTGGGCGACGCTGATCTTCGTCCTCAGCTCCCGGCCGAGCCTCGGGCAGAGTCCCTTCGGCGGGGCGGACAAGCTCGCACACCTCGCGCTCTACGGTGTGCTGGGCCTGCTGCTCGCCCGCACCGGCAGCCTCACCGGTACCTCGACGCTGGTGCTGCTGGCGGGCGGCCTCGTCTACGCCGCCAGCGACGAAGTGCACCAGGCCTGGGTGCCCGGCAGGACGCCCGACGTGATGGACTGGATCGCCGACGCGGCCGGGCTCGCGGCGGGGTTCTACCTGCCGCGGGTGCTCGGCCGCCGCGCCTCAATGTCGGAGCGCCGATGACGGATCGGCTACCCACGACGCAGCGCACCACGGTCGGCGGTGCACTGCGTGCCGCCGATCTCGGCGACACAGTCCGCGTCGCCGGGTGGGTGCACCGCCGGCGCGACCTGGGGGGGCTGGTCTTTGTGGACCTGCGCGACCGGAGCGGGCTGGTGCAACTTTCCTTCGACCCCGCCTGGACCCAGCCCGACGCGCTGCGCGCTGCGCGCGCGCTGTCGCCTGAAGGCGTGATCGAGGCCGAGGGTGAGGTGGCCCGCCGTCCCGAGGCGAATGCGGAGCTGCCGACCGGAGAGATCGAGGTCCGGGTGGCCTCGCTGCGCGTCGTCACCCGGGCCGAAGCGCTCCCCATCCCCGTCTACCGGAGCCCCGACGAGGAGCTCCCGGCGGAGGAGCTGCGCCTGCGCCACCGCTACCTGGACCTGCGCCGCCCGGAGATGCAGCGCAACCTGACGCTGCGCCACCGCACCATGCAGGCGGCGCGGCGGCACCTTGCGGAGCGCGGCTTTCTCGAGATCGAGACCCCCCTGCTCACCCGCCCCACCCCCGAGGGCGCCCGCGACTTTCTCGTCCCCAGCCGGGTCCATCCGGGCGAGTTCTACGCTCTGCCGCAGTCTCCCCAGCTCTACAAGCAGCTCCTCATGGTGAGCGGCCTCGACCGCTACTTCCAGATCGCGCGCTGTCTGCGCGACGAGGACCTGCGTGCGGACCGGCAGCCCGAGTTCACCCAGATCGACCTCGAGATGTCGTTCGCGGGCGAGGAAGACGTGCTCGCAGTCGGTGACTCGTTGATCGCGGCACTCTGGCGCGAGGTGCTGGGGGTGGAGCTCGCCCTCCCCCTGCCGCGGCTGACGTACCGGGAGGCGCTCGAGCGCTACGGGACCGACAAGCCGGACCTGCGTTTCGATCTGCCCATCGTGGACGTCAGCGACGAGCTGCGCGGCTCCGAGTGGGGGCTGCTGGCGCGCGCCTTCGCCGCCGGACAGCGGGTGCGGGGGATGCGGGTCCCCGGCGGCGCGGAATGGTCGCGCCGGGAGCTGGACGAACTGCAGGAGGTGGCGCGCCGGGGCGGCGCCCCCGGCGTGCTCTGGAGCAAGCGGACCGAAGCGGGCTACGCCGCGGGTCCGCTCACCCGCGGGCTCGCCGAGTTGACGGACGACGGGCCCTTTCTCGACACGACCGGGTTGCAGCCGGGCGATCTCTTCGTCGCCGTCGCCGGGAACTTCCGCTCGGCCCCCGAGGCCGCGGCGCCGGGCAAGCCCACCCTGGAGCCCGCGCTCGACGAGTTGCGCCGCCACCTCGCGGCGCGGCTGGGAATGGTGGACGCGGCCGCGCACGCCTGGGTGTGGATCACGGACTTTCCCCTCTTCGACTGGGACGCGGAAGGGGAAAGTCTCGTTCCCTCGCACCACCCCTTCACCATGCCGCATCCGGACGACGCGGCCGAGCTGCTCCTGCTGGCGGACTCCGGGGAGGAGCTCACCCCCGCGCAAGCACGCCTCCTCTACCAGCGGCCGGTCAGATCACGTGCCTACGACGCGGTGTACAACGGACATGAGCTGGCGAGCGGCTCGGTCCGCATCCACGATCCCGCGCTGCAGCGGGCGGTTTTCCACGCGCTGGGGCTCGACCCGGAGGAGGTTCGCCGCAGGTTCGCCTTTCTCCTGGAGGCGTTCCGCTTCGGCGCTCCGCCGCATGCCGGCGTCGCCTTCGGCGTCGATCGCACGGTGATGCTGATGGCGGGAGCCGGCAGTCTCCGGGACGTGATCGCCTTCCCCAAGACCACCACCGCGCGGGCGGCGTTCGAGGACGCGCCTACCCCGGTGGATGACGAGGAGCTGAAAGCGTTGCATCTGCGGGCCGTCGCCCCAGCGGGTGGAGAGGAGAATTGGCCGTGACGGAGCTCGCCCCCAACCTGCAGCAGGAGCGGCTTTCCACCGAAGGGGCGGATCCGCTGTTGCTCGCCGGCGCCAGCGATGCCAACCTGCTGGAGCTCGCCCGCATCTCCGGCTGCCGTGTGGTGCTCCGCGGCGACCAGCTCCTGCTTTCCGGCGAACCCGCGGGGCTGCGTCCCGCGTCCGCCGCGGCCGCGCGCATGATCGACCATGCGCGCGCGGGCCGCAGCTTCGGCGCCGACGACGTAGCCCGCTTCTTCGAGGAAGCGGCGACGGGGGACGGGGCGTCGCTCCGCGACGACGAGGGGCCGCGCATCGTCCTGCCCGGCGCGAAGCGCGCGATCGTGCCCCGCACCGGCGGTCAGCGTGTGTACGTCGAGGCGATCGAGGCGAACGACATCGTCGTGGGGATCGGCCCGGCGGGGACGGGCAAGACGTACCTTGCGGTCGCGGCGGCGGTGGGGGCGCTCTTCCGCAAGCGAGTGCGGCGCATCGTGCTGGCGCGACCCGCCGTGGAAGCGGGAGAAAACCTCGGCTTTCTCCCCGGAGACCTGCAGGACAAGGTAGATCCGTACCTGCGGCCGCTCTACGACGCGCTGGACGACATGGTGCCTGCCGACCGGCTGCGGCGGGCGCTGGAGGGGCGGGCGATCGAGGTAGCCCCGCTGGCGTACATGCGCGGCCGCACCCTGCAGGACGCCTTCGTGATCCTCGACGAGGCGCAGAACGCGACGGCACTGCAGATGAAGATGTTCCTGACCCGTCTCGGCGTGAACTCGAAGGCGGTGATCACCGGAGACAAGACGCAGATCGATCTCCCCCGGCGCGAAGACTCGGGTCTGCTCCAGGTCGAGCGAATCCTGCCCGGCGTCGAGGGGATCGCCTTCGTCTACCTGCAGCCGTCCGATGTGGTGCGCCACCGGCTGGTGCGCGACATCATCCGCGCCTACGAAGCGGTAGCCGCAGAAGCGGAGGGCGAGGCGTGATCCCCAGAGGGGAGGACCGCCGCAAGCTGCCGACCCGCCGGCTCGGGCTGGCCGCGGCGGAGCCGGGGCGCCCCTGGTGGCGTACCCTCGTTCATCACGGGGGCAGGGTCGCGCTCCTGCTGGGTGTGGCCGTCGCCGTCTTCCTGCTCTTCCCCGGCGCCCGCGTCTTCGACGCTGCGGTGCTGGAGCGGGGCGCACTCGCGCCCGAAGACATCGTCGCCGAGTTCAGCTTCGAGGTGCCGAAGTCTCCCGAAACGCTGCAGCGCGAGCAGGCCGAGGCGGCCAGCGGCATCCCCCCGCTCTACGACTACCAGCCCCTCGCCGAGGACAGCACCGCCGCGGGCGTGCGCGCGCTCCTCGCGGCGATCGACAGCGCCGCCGCCGCGAGCCCGGACGACCGCCAGGCGGCCGCGGCGGTGCTCGAACGCTTCCGCATCACCCCCACGCCGGGCTCTCTGGAGCTGCTCGCGGACAGCGCGGAGCGGGTGCGCCTGCGGGGTGCGCTGCTCGGGGCGATCCGGGAGGTGCTCCCGCTCGGCGTCGCGCCCACTTCGTTGACCCGCGAGGGTGCCGCGGCGGTGCGCGTGCGCGGCGCGGTAGGGGGAGAACGGCTGGTCCCTTCCGACTCGGTGTTGTCGCCCGACCAGTTCTACCGTCAGGCGATCGCGGAGCTGCCCGGTGGAGCGGGCGCGGAGGAGTCGGAACTGCTCCGCCTCATCCTGATCCGCTTCTTTCAGCCGAGCCTGCGTTACGATCAGGCGGAAACCGAAGCCGCGCGGGAGCGGGCTCGGGCGGCCGTGGTGCCCGTCGAGAGCACCGTCCTGCGCGGAGAAAAGATCGTCGGCGCGCGCGAACAGATCGACGAGGAGGCGCAGAAGCGCCTGCAGGCGTATCAGACCGCCGCGAGCGTCCGCGGTGGCCTCGGCGACGCCGGGCAGGGGCCGGTGCGCGCGGCGGGCTCGATCGCGCTCAACGCGCTGATCCTGCTGATCGCCGGAGGGGCCATCTACATCAACCGCCGCGAGCTCTACGAAGACCGGCGCTCGGTAATTCTCGTCGCCGGGTTGATCCTGGTGGTGGCAGTGCTGTCGGCCGTGATCGCGAGCATGGAGTGGCCGCCGGAATTGATCCCCATCACCTTCGCCGCGCTCACGGCAGCGGTGCTCTGGGACGTGGGGCTGGCGCTGGTGCTGGCGCTCGTCCTGACGTTGCTGATCGGAGTGCAGAGCCCCTTCCTCGGGATCACCGTGCTCTTCACCTCGGCGGTGGCGGGCGCCGCGGCGGCCTTCAGCGTGCGTGCTTCCCAGCGGCGCTCGCAGATCTGGCTCTTCGTGGTCGTGATCGTCCTGGCGTACATTGCCGCGACGTTCACCCTCGGCATGCTCCGCCTGAGGCCGTTCGCGGACATCGCGACCTCCGCGGGATGGGGTCTGGTGAACGCCGTGCTTTCGTCGCTGGTGGCGATCGGCTTCCTGCCGCTGTTGGAGGCGTTCGCCCGCGTCACCACCGACCCCACGCTGCTGGAGCTGTCCGATGGAAACCGGCCACTCCTGCGCCGATTGCAGCGCGAGGCGAACGGCACCTTCCACCACACCTTCAACGTGGCGAGTCTGGCCGAGGCGTGCTGTCGCGCCATCGGCGCCAACGCGCTGCTGGCGCGGGTGGGCGCCTACTACCACGACATCGGCAAGCTCTCCAAGCCGCAGTACTTCATCGAGAACCAGCCGCGCGGCAAGAACCCCCACGACAAGCTGAAGCCGACGATGAGCGCGGCCATCGTCCGCAGCCACGTCCCGGAAGGCCTCCGGCTCGCGGAGGAAGCGCGCCTCCCCGGGGTGGTCCGCGCCTTCATCGCCGAGCACCACGGCACGCAGCAGATCTCCTACTTCCTCGACCGCACCCGGCAGGAGGCGGAAGAAGGCGAGACGGTGCGGGTCCAGGACTTCACCTACCCCGGTCCTAAGCCGCAGACGCGGGAAACGGCGGTGCTGATGCTGGCAGACTCGTGCGAGTCGGCGGCACACGTGCTTTCCGAGCCCTCTCCACAGCGGCTGCGCGAACTCGTGGATCGCATCGTCGATGGCAAGATCGCCGCCGCCCAACTCGACGAGTCGCCGCTCACGCTGCGTGACCTCGAGGTCATCCGCGAGCAGCTCGCTACCGTTCTCTCCGGGATGTTCCACCACCGCATCGACTACCCGCCCGCGCCGGGCCCCGCTGACGAGGAGCCGGCCGCGGCGGCGGTGGCGCGCGCCGGGGGCGCCGACGCGTGAGCCTTCGGGTGGAGGTGCACGCCGCTCCGGGCGTGGATCCGCCCCTCCCGGTCCCACGACTCGAAGGTGCCGTGCGCGAGGTGCTGCGGGCGGAACGCTGCGGCGACGCGGAGGTTTCGCTGGCGCTGGTGGACGACGCGGCGATGGTCGAGTTGAACCGGCGGTACCTCGACAAAGGCGAGGCGACCGACGTGATCGCGTTCTCCCTCCACGACGAGGGGGAGGCGCCGGTCGGTGATCTGTACGTAGGCGTCGACCAGGCCCGACGACAGGCATGTGAGCACGGGGTGACGCCGGAGGAAGAAACGCTGCGGCTGGCGGTCCACGCGACGCTCCATCTGCTCGGGTGGGACCACCCGGACGAGGAGCGGGAGCGCTCCCCCATGTACCGCCGGCAGGAGGAGCTGCTGGCCGGGTTCACGGCGACACCGACCCCGTGAGCAGCGCGCCGCCGCCCGCCGTCGATCCGCTCGAGCGGCTCCGAACACTGCTGGCGCGGGGCGACGCCGAGCAGTTGCGCGGCTTTCTCTCCGATTTCCACGGCGCCGACCTCGCCGACCTGCTGGAGGCGTTGGCAGACGACGAGCGCCGCGCCGTGGTGCGGGCGCTGGTGGTGGACCCCGCGCTGGCCGCGGACGCCCTCTCCGAAATGGAGCTCGACGAGCATCCCGAGGAGTCGCTCGCGGCGCTCGACCCGGCGCAGATCGCCGCCGTGGTGGCGGAGCTTTCCGACGACGACGCCGCCGACCTGATCGGCGAGCTGAGCCCGCGCGAGCAGGCGCGCGTGCTGGCGAGCTTGCCGCTGCGCGAAGCCGGCGAGATCCGCGACCTGCTCCGCTACGACGACGAATCCGCGGGCGGCATCATGACCGCCGAGCTGGTGGCGATCCCGGACGCGATGAGCGCCGCCCAGGCGATCGAGGAGGTGCGGCGGCAGGCGCGCGAGGTGGAGGAGTTCTACGGGGTCTTCGTGGTGGATGGGGGCGGCATCCTGCGCGGCACGCTCCCGCTCCAGGCGCTGGTCATCGCCCCGCCTGACCAGCAGGTGGAGCAGCTCGTCGAGCCGATCGTCGCTACCGTCACCCCGGAGATGGACCAGGAGGACGTCGGGCGCATCC
>JBPCJG010000125.1:0-6282 GCA_051005515.1 Longimicrobiaceae bacterium | reverse complement strand
CGCCTTCCCGCTCCGCGAGCCAACGCTCCGCGTCGAGGGCGGCCATGCACCCCGACCCGGCGGCAGTCACCGCCTGCCGGTAATAGTCGTCCATGACGTCGCCCGCCGCGAAGACGCCGTCGACGCTCGTGATCGTCCGCCACGCTTCGCAGCTCGCGATGTAGCCGCCGGCGGTCAGCTCCACCTGCCCGTCGAGGAAGGCGGTGTTGGGCGTGTGGCCGATGGCGACGAAGAGCCCGCCCACGTCGAGGTCGCTATCCTCCCCGGTCTCCGTATCCGCCAGCCGCACCCCGGTGACGAAGTCGTCGCCGAGCACGTCCGTGACCCGGGTGTTCCAGAGCACGCGGATCTTGGGGCTGGCGAGCGCCCGCTGCGCCATGATCGGCGAGGCGCGGAAGTCGTCGCGGCGGTGGATGATCACCACCTCCTTCGCGAACTTGGTGAGATACGTCGCCTCCTCCATCGCGGAGTCGCCGCCTCCGACCACCGCGAGCACCTGGTCGCGGAAGGCGGGCAACGCGCCGTCGCACACCGCGCAGGCGGAAACGCCGCCGCCGGACTGGGCGAGCCGCGCCTCGTTCGGGAGCCCGAGCCAGTTCGCCCGCGCTCCGGTCGCGACGATCACCGAAAGCGCCGTCACCGGATCCCCGTAGCTCGGCCGCAGCACGAACGGGTATTCGCCCAGCTCGGCGGAGACGATGTTTTCGGTGATCACCCGCGTGCCGAAGCGGACCGCCTGCTCCTTCATGCGGTCCATCAATTCCTGCCCGCTGACGCCCTCGGGGAAGCCGGGATAGTTCTCGATGTCGGTGGTCCACATGAGTTGGCCGCCGGGGATCATCTCCCGCGACGGCTCCCCCTCGTAGACGAGCGGGTCGAGGCGGGCCCGTGCCGCGTAGATGGCGGCGGTCCAGGCGGCGGGTCCCGATCCGAGGATCACCACCATTTCAGGTTTGCTTCCGTCCATCCCCCACTCCTGCAAGAGTTTTGCTTTCGACGGAGGGCAAACTACCCGAAGCGGCTGCGTCGGTCCAGGGTGCCTCCACGGCGAGCACGGTGGCGCCGGTGAGGACCAGAGCGATCCAGACCGCGTCCGCGAGCAGCAGGTGGACGAGCTGCATCCAGATCGGCGCGAGCAGCAGCAGGTTCACCAGCCCGGCACCGAGCTGGAGGATGAAGAGCGTGGCTAGCAGCATCGCCAAGCGCCGCGCGGTGCGCCCGGGTCGCAGCTCTGCCAGCGCGACACCGGCGACCACGAGGTAAGCGCCGACGGCCACGGCGAGGATCGGGTGCCAGACGCGCAAGCGCAGGAGCAGGTGCGCGGTCGGTGCGGTGTCCTGCCTCAGCCCCTCGGCCAGCGAGCGAGCCGGGAAGAGAGTGTCGCCCAGCGCGGCGATCGCGCCGCTCGCGCCCACCAGGAGCAGCCCGGCAACGCCGCCGAAGACGAGCCATCCGGCGGCTCCCTGTCCGCGTAGCCGCACGTCGCGGCCGCCGCTCGCCCACCAGGCGGTGAGCGCGAGCATCCCCAGCAGCAGAAAGGTGTTGACCAGGTGCGCCGACATCGACGCCGCGCGGTAGAGCGACGGGTTGTCGGCGACCAATTCAAAGAGCACCAGCCCCGCCCCGAGCAGTGCCTCGACGATGATCAGCCCGGTGGCCAACGCCGCGCCGCGCCGCACGCGATGGCCGGCGGGATAGGCACGCCACGCCCATACCAGCATCGTGAGCACCGCCAGCAGCGCGAGGCCGCTGCTGACGCGGTGCGTCAGCTCGATCAGCGTAGCCGTCTGCGCAGCCCGCGGAACCACCACACCATTGCAGAGCGGCCAATGGCTGCCGCACCCGGCGCCGGAACCGGTGGCGCGGACGAACGCTCCCCACGCCACGGTGAGCAGGTTGTAGCCCAGCACTCCCCAGGCAAAGAGTGCGAACCGCCGGTTGCTCTGCATCCCCTCCGTCCATCGTTGGCTGCGGGGGTCGGCTTCCCATCCCCCTGCGTCTTCCCCTCAATCTGTACGCGAGCGGGCCGCGGGCACAAGCGCCTACCCGCCCGGCGGCGCCGTGTGTATATTCCGCGGTCCATCCCCTCCGATTCCCCGATGCCAGGCACCGCCCGACCAGTGAAGACGGAGGAGATGACCACTGCCACCGAGCGGGCGGGTGTGGCGGCGTCCGCGCGTGGCGTGAGCGGCGGGGTGCGGGAGCGGCTTCGCGACTACGTGACGCTCACCAAGCCGCGCATCATCTCCCTGCTGCTGGTGACCACGCTCGTCCCGATGATCGTGGCGGTGCGCGGCTGGCCCGATACGCGGACCGTGCTCCTCACGCTGATCGGCGGCTACCTGATGGCCGGCGGGGCGAACGCCGTCAACATGTACCTCGACCGCGACCTCGACGCGCGCATGCCGAGGACGCGGCTGCGGCCGATCCCGAGTGGCCGCATGTCTCCCCGGCACGTGCTCGCTTTCGGCCTGGTGCTGGCGACGGCGTCCACGCTGATCTTCGTGGGCGGCGTGAACCCGCTCAGCGCGCTGCTCGCGCTGACGGGCTTCCTCTACTACATCTTCGTTTATACCCGCTGGCTGAAGCGGATCTCGCCGCAGAACATCGTCATCGGGGGCGCGGCGGGAGCCTTTCCGCCGCTGGTGGGGTGGGCCGCGGCGACCGGCGGCCTCTCGCTGACCGCGTGGTACCTGTTTCTGATCGTCTTCTTCTGGACCCCGCCGCACTTCTGGGCGCTCGCGCTCGTCAAACAAAAGGACTACGGCGCGGCGGGCGTGCCGATGGCGCCGAACGTGTGGGGAGAGCGGGCGACCATGCGGCAGATGCTCATCTACACCGCGTTCCTGGTCCCGCTGACACTGGTGCCCGTCAGCTACGGCGGGTTTGGGCTCCTCTACGGGGTGGTGGCGCTGGCGCTGGGTGCGTGGCTGCTCCGCGACGTGCTGCGCCTCTTCCGCGCCGACGACCTGCGCAGGCCCGCGTGGACCCTGTACCGCGATTCGCTCCTCTACCTGGCGCTGCTCTTCGCCGCGATGGCGGTGGATGGCGTGGTGGCCGGCCCGCGTCTGGGGGATGGCGCCGCGGTCGCGAACGCTCCGCTCAGCGCTCCCGTGACGCCTCGCTGACCCTGGTCCGCGCCGCCGGTGGGACGAGCAGGAGCGGCGGATCGCCGCTGCGCTGGATGACGAGCCGGGGAGAGGGGGCGAACGGCTGCTCGAGCCAGCGTCGCATCGCCGCCCGGTGCAGCGACGCCGATATCCGGTCCGCGGCCTCGTCCACGGGTCTGCCGGTCGCGAGCGTGACCACCGGGACGCGCGGCATCACCCGCAGCAGCACCAGCTCCTCCGCGGTGAGAGCGTCGGGACTCGGCAGGAAGACGTGCCCGGGGTCGTTCGAGTCGGCACCGAAGCTCTCGAGCCCCCAGGCAGTCGCCAGCTCGTGGAAGCGGGCGAGGCGGAAGGAGCCGACGTCGTAATCCACCGCCAGGGCGGCGGGTCTGCCGAGCGAATCGACGTGCGAGTGCCATGAGGTCAGCGTCGCCGTAGCCAACGGACCGGGGCGCGAGCGCCCCTGCTGAAAAATGTAGGCCTGCCGCGCGGGAGACCTCCACGTCTCGCGGCGACGGACCGGGATCCCCGCCGCGCCGAGCGATCGCTCGAAGCCGACGATCCGCTCAGCGATACGCGAGTCCAGCAGTTCCAGACCTCGATGGACCCGCTGCTCCTGCGCTCCGTACGGAGTCTGCAACACCCGCCACTCCCACGCTTCGAAGCTCTCCCCCCGGGCCGGGCTCGGCATCCCCGGTACCCGCACCAGGTGCGTACCCGGCAGGGGCGTCTCGCTCTGATACACCGGCACGTCCGCGTACGACAGCAGCCCGAAGCGCCCCGGTCCTCCGATCCCCCAGCGGCAGCGCAGCTCTCCGGGGAGCGGATCGCGTCGCGCGGAAGTACCACACGAGTTGCCGACAGCGAGGGGAAACGCGACCGGGCGCGCGAGGTCGAAGCCCGCGCGGAAGCGGCGTCCGCTCGCGCTGTCGTGTGCCGCGTAGACGAGGGTATCCCCTGCGGTGAGTCGGAAGCTCCACTGCGTGTGCGCACCGGCAGGCAGCCGGTCTGCCAGGGTGGAATCGAGCACGAACGTCTGCATCCGCCGGTTCCCCCCGGGCCGCGCCAATCCGCCGAAGCGCGACAGCGAATCTTCCCGGCCATCGGGAAGGCGGCGGAGGTGGGTAAGGCGCAGCCCGCCCACGCGGCGCGTGAGCAGCATGGTGGTGCGGTCGTCGTTTCCGCTGTCCAGCACGATGCGCATCTCGCCGGGGGTGCACCACTCCGCCCGCACCGTCAGCCTCTCGCCCCCAGCGGCCTCGGGTGGGGCGGCCTCCTCGACCCTTCCTGCGAAGGAGCGCCCGCAGAGCGTCGTCATTCCCGCCCAGAACCAGTCCTGCTCAGAAACGGTAGCGTCGCTGGAAGGCAGATGGGCGCACGCGGAAACGAGCGTCGCGGTGACTGCGAAGCGGAGCCGGATCATGCGGCAGGGAAGCTGCGGTAGGTCTGCGGGACGTTCCGAAGAGGGAGCAACCTTATAACCAGGAGCCCCGCGCGTGGAAACCCCCACGAGCCCCGGAGGATCCCTCGGCCGCAGCTTCGCCGGGGCCAGCGAACCCGCTTTCCCCGAAGCGGATGGCGGCGATCGCTACCTGCCGAGCGACGGACCTGCGACGCTGCACCCGCCGCTCTCGACATTCCGCGCGCGACGCGAGCGTCTGCTCTCGGCGCTGGGGGATGCGGTCGCGGTCGTCCCCGCTGCGGCGGTGATGCACCGGTCGCGGGACACCGAGTCCCCATTCCGGCAGGACAGCGACTTCTACTATCTGACCGGCTTCGGCGAGCCCGACGCGCTGGCGGTGCTGACGCCGCACGATGAAGAGCACCGCTTCACGCTCTTCGTCCGGCCGCGCGATCTGGAGCGGGAGGTATGGAGCGGGAAGCGCGCGGGCGAGGCGGGGGCGCGCGAGCACTTCGCGGCCGACGCGGCCTACCCGCTGGAAGAGCTGGACGAACGCCTGCCGGAGCTGGTCAAGCCGGCGGACCGCATCGTCTATCCGTTGGGGCGCTCGCCGGAACTCGACGATCGGATGTTGGAGATCTTCGGGACGCTGCGTACCGGCAGACCGCGCTCGGGGCAGGGGCCCATTGGCCTGCACGATCTCGAGGCCGCGCTCGCGCCGCTGCGGCTTTCCAAGGATCGTTGGGAGCTCGAGCGGATCCGCGCCGCGGCCGGGCTTTCCGCCCGCGGGCAGCTCGCCGCGGCGGGAGCCGTCGGGCCAGGTGTGGGCGAGTGGGAGGTCGCCGCGGCTCTGGAGGGAGTGTTCCGGCGCGCGGGCGGCGTCCCGGCGTTTCCCTCCATCGTCGGCTCCGGTCCCAACGCCACGGTCCTCCACTACGTAGCCAACGATCGACGCCTGCAGGCGGACGAGCTGGTGCTGGTGGATGCCGGCGCGGAGTTGGGAATGTACGCTGGGGACATCACTCGCACCTATCCGGTCAGCGGCCGCTTCACCGCCGCCCAGCGGGCGCTCTACGAGGTGGTGCTCGCCGCGGAAGAGGCGGCGATCGCCGAAGTCCGTCCGGGCACCCCGAACACCCGGGTCCACGAGGCGGCCGTACGCACGCTCGTCGACGGGATGCTGGACCTCGGGATCCTCCGGGGTGACGCCGATACCATCATCGAGGAGGAGGAGTACAAGCCGTTCTTCATGCACCGCACGTCGCACTGGCTCGGGCTCGACGTGCACGACGTGGGGCAGTACCGCGAGGGCGACGCCGACGTGGAGCTGGGGCCGGGGATGGCGCTGACCGTCGAACCGGGGATCTATGTGGCGCCTGAGGCGGAGGGCGCCCCGGATGAGTTCCGCGGCGTGGGGATCCGCATCGAGGACGACGTGCTGGTGACGGCGGACGGGCACGAAGTGCTGACGCGCGACGTGCCGGTGGAGCCGGACGAGGTCGAGGCGCTGGTGAGGGGATGACTGGTCGGATAACCCCACTTGCGTTATCCACCGTCTGCTGTACATTCCATGCTGCGCGCAGAGGCGCGCGGTGGAAGGATTTGGGGCCGCTTGCGACCACCTAAAAAAACGCTAAAGTGCCGACCGGAAACGGTCAGCGTACGAGCGAGCCCCGCACCATCACGTGCCGGGGCTTTTTTGTTGTCCAGACGATGAACCAGAGAACCGATCCAGCGGAATCCCCCTATCTTGCCGCCCTGAGCGAGCGC
>JBPCJG010000124.1:0-17199 GCA_051005515.1 Longimicrobiaceae bacterium | reverse complement strand
AACGGGTAGGCGGGCGGGCGGAGATCGCGCGGACTCCGGACGCACTGGTGTATTCGGTCACCGGGCCGGCGGCGGAGCTCACCTATCTCGCGCGGGCGCTCCGCTCCGCGCTGGCCGTTCCTCCACTCTCCCCGGCGGCGTTTCTCGCGGCTGCGAATGCGCTCCGGGAGGAGCGCGACGCGGAATGGGAGACGCCGGGAAACCGCGTTCGCTCCGGGCTGCGCTTCTCGCTTTTTCCCGACCAACTCCCCACCGCGGGCACCGCGGCGGCCGCAGGCCGGCTGGATCCCGCAGGGCTACGCGCGAGCTGGGCGGCGATGTACCGTCCCGAAGCCGTGGTGGTGGTCGCGGCGGGGGGCGTGCGGCGTGAAGAGGTCGAAGCCGTTTTCTCCACGCTCCCGATGGCCATCGCGCCTGACACGGCGCCCGAAGTGCTCCGCGACAGCGTGGCCGCCACGCCGCCGGAGCCGGCGCAGGCCACCCGGGAGTGGACCGGGGTCGCATACCGTGTGGACGATACCGATCCGGCGGCGGTGAGCGTGGCGACGCGCCTGCTGGAGCAGGAGCTGCGGCGCCGCCTGCCACGCGCGGAAAGCGTGGCGGCGGAGCACTGGTGGACGCACCACGGACAGGCGGTGGCGCTGGTGGTGTCGCTGCCGACGGCCGGCGGAGAGGCGCGGGCGGTGCTCGGTTCGGCGGCCGCCGACCTGCGCGACCGACTCACCGCGGCCTATGTCGCCGGCGCCGGCGCCGCCCTCCAGCACGAGATGCTCATCGCCGCGCGCTCCCCCGACCGCATGGCATCATTGCTGGGCTCGTTCGCAGACCGCTCCGGCTCGGCCGACGCGGCGCAGCGCTTCTACACGACGCTGGACGGGGTCGGGGCGCAGCAAGTCGGGGCCCTGCTGGACCGCCTGGCGGCGACGGCTCCCACGGTCGTGCGACTCCCGTCGCAGCAGCCGGCGGCGCGGTGAGCCGGCTCTTCTGGTGCGGCATCTTCCTGCTACTCGCGGCGGGTGGGGGCACCGCGCAGGAGCGTGTCTCGGTCCGCGAGGAGCCGGGCACGCCGATCGTCGCCGCTGAGGTCTGGATCGCCGCCGGCTCCGCGGACGAGCCTCCGGGGGGAGCGGGGCTCGCGTACCTGACCGCGCGGGCGGCGGTGCGGCCCATCCGGGCCAGGCTGGATTCGCTGGGTGCTTCGCTCGTGGTCGGCTCCCGCAAGGACGCGGTCACCTTTTCCCTCACGGCAGCCCCGCAGGTCTGGGGCACGGCGACGGGTGCACTCCTCGACGCCCTGCTCGGCACTCCCGTCGATGCCGCGGCCGTGGCGGAGGAGCGGGCAGCGATCCGCTCGGAGCTGGCGGGGCGCGCCTCGAATCCAGCCGACGCTCTGGCGCGCGCGGTGGACCGGGCGGTGTACGGTGCCGCGGGTTCCCGGGGGCGCTCGAGCGTCGGGACTCCGGAAGAGATCGGGGCACTCACTCCCGCACAGGCCGACGGTTTCCTGCGCGACAACTTCGTGCCGGAGCGGATGGTGGTGGCGGTGGTCGGGCCGGTCGATCGGGCCGACGTCACCGCCCGCTTTCCCGGGTTGCTTCCGCACACCGTGTGGAAGCAACCCCCACTTCCCGGGGTCGCCGCGGCGGATACCACCCTGCGTGTCGACTACAACTCGATCACCAGCTGGGTAGCGGCGAGCTACCCTTTCGGCGACGAGGCCGATATCCCGGCGCTCCGCCTGCTGGCGGACCTCGCCGCAGAGCGCCTCAATTTCGGGCCGGCGCGTCGTTCGGTCTACGACGTGGGAGCAGGGGTGATCCTGCACCCGGGGGGCGGGGAGCTACGCGTCGAGCTGGTCGTTCCGCCGGGGGAAAGTTCCCTCTGGACGGAACGCATCCGGGAGGCGGTAACCGCCTACGCCGACGAACCGCTCCCCCGCGCCCGCTTCGAAGCGGAGCTCCGCAGGCATCGGGGCCTGCGGCTGCTGCAGCTGAGTGCCCCCGAAGACCGCGCGGCCCGCGACGCGGAGTCGCTGCTGCTGCGAGGGAGGACTACCGAAGCGCCGGCGGAGCTGGACGCGCTCACCCCGGCACGCCTGGCCGCCGCGGCGGCGGCGCTGGCGCCGCCGACCGTCGTGGTTCTCGGGCCGCTCGCGAACATCAGCGATTAGGAAGCGTCCAGGCGCTACCGCTCGAACTCGACGACCGGGGCCTGCTCGGAACCGGCCGGCGCCTGATACGGCTGCTTGCGCTCCGCGCCGATCACCCGCGCCGTGACCGCCTGGGGAAACTGGCGGATGTAGGAGTTGTACTCCTGCACCGTCTGGTTGTAGTCGCGGCGGGCCACCGAGATGCGGTTCTCGCTTTCGGCCAGTTGATCCTGCAGCCCCTGGAAGTTGCCGGTCGCCCGCAGTTGCGGGTACGCTTCGACGGCCACGTTGATGAAGTTGCGGAACTGGCTCGAGAGCTGAGCGTCGGCGGCGGAGAGCTGGTCCACGTCGCCGGATTCCACCGCCTGGCGAACCTCGTCCCCCGCCTGCTGCAGGCCGGCGCGGGCCTGCGCGACCTCCGTGAAGGTGCCGCGTTCGAAGTCGGCGGCTCCCTGCACGGTGGACACCATGTTGGGGATGAGCTGGTTCCGATTGGTCAGCTCGACGCCGACGTTGGACTTGGCCTGCTCCGCGCGTTCGTCCAGCGACTGGATGCGGTTGTAGCCGCAGCCGGTGAGCAGGAAGACCAAGGGCAGGGCCAGGAGCAGCTTGGTTCGCATCGTGGTTCTCCGGAGCAGATGTTGAGTGTGAGCCGCCATCAGGCGCGGGGAGGCAGTGTGTCCACCCAGGATACCGCCCGCGCCACGGCGTCGAGATACCCCTCGACCAGCGGATCGTCGGCCCGCGGCCGCAGCGGTCGGCCGGCGCGGCGCGCCTCCAGCACGGTGAGCAACGCCGCGGGATCGAAACCAGCCAGCTCGCCGGTGGCACGGAGGACGCCTGCGGCGTCCGCGGGGAGCCCGCGGTCTGCCACGCGCAGGGTGGTGCGGAAGAGCGCCAGCAGCGGCGAAAACGCCGCCTGCAGGAGCCGGCCCAGCTCGGCGGGTTCGTCCGCGGCCAGCAGGAACCTTTCCCGGAGCAGGATCTGCTTCGCCTTCAGCTCGTGCTCGCACTGGAGGCGCAGGTGCTCGGGGTCGGCGGCGAGACCGGCGAAGGGATCGCCGCCGCGCAGCACCCGGTGCGCATGGCGCATGTCCTCCAGCTCGATCGGGAAGACGTCTCCCGAGCCGCGCCATTCGCTCTCGCTCATCAGCAGCGGCGGCGGGTTCCCCCCCGCCGCCCAGCGGCGGGCCAGCGGAGCCGCTCGCCGCAGTTCGGCCGCGCCGAGGGAACGGAGCAGGACGAGCACGTTCAGGTCGGACGCGCCGGGATGGAAGTGTCCCCGCGCCGCGGAGCCATACAGCAGCACGCAACGGAGCTCGGCGCCGAAGAGTTGCTCCAGCTCCTCAGCGAGCCTTTCCAGCCGTGCCTCCGGTTCCTCCACGCTGTCTCCCCGGTTCACCAGCTGCGCCCGGCCCCACCGCCTCCGAAGCCGCCCCCTCCTCCGAATCCGCCGAAGCCGCCTCCCCCGAAACCGCCCCCTCCAAATCCTCCACCGCCGAAGCCGCCTCCACCCCAGCGTCCGGTGGGGAACGGGACGAAGACGGGCATCCGGCTCCCTCGTCTGCGTCCCCCTCCTCCCCCCCCGCCCCGCCGGTTGACGAGATACAGGAAGACGAGGATCACGACCACCATCAGGAGCAACGATCCTCCGCCACTCCCCTCGGGAGCGGCGCGGTCGGCCAGTTCGGGGACGTCACCCTTGAGGTGGAAGCCGAACGCCGTGGCGAACTCACCGGCGATCGCGCGCACTCCCAGCAGGATCCCCGTCCCGAAGTCGCCTTCGCGGAAGCTGGGAAGCATGAACCGGTCCTGGATGCGCCCGGCTTCGGCCGCGGTGATGAAGGCGTTGGCGCCGTAGCCCAGCTCGATCTTCGACTGCCGCTCGGTCGGAGCTACGAGCACGATCACTCCCGTGTTGCGCGCCTGGTCGCCCGGCTCGCCACCCTTGCCGACGCCCCATTCGCGGCCGATCTGCAGCGCCACCTCGTCGCGCGTGCGTCCCTCGAGCGACGGGAGGGTCACCACCACAATTTCTCCCCCGGACTTGGCGCGGACCTCGTCGATGACGCCCTCGATCTCCGCCTCCCGACCGGGATCGATGACGCCGGCGAAGTCGTTCACGTACCCGACCGGCGCCGGCAGCTCCAGTTGAGCCTCCGCGGGGCGCGCGCACGCCGCCATCCCGAGCAGGGCGAGCACCGCTCTTGCGTAACCTGACCGTCTGCCAGCCATCGTCGTCAAGATCGTACGTCCTCGTCCGGAGCTGCCATGAAGCGCCTGCCGCCGCTGCTCATCTTGTTCCTGGCCGCCGGGTGCAGCCGCGGCCCGCAAGTGGTAGTGGAAGCGCGGCTGGACGGAAGTCCCGTCGCGGACCTCCCCGTCTGGATCCTTCCCTACGATCGCGAGGCGCTGATGGATTCGCTCACCGCGGCGGCGGAGACCCCGCAGCCCGACATCCCGCCCGCGCTGATCGAACGGCTGCGAAGCTTAGAGAACGCCCCTGCACCGGTCAACCCGCTGCCCGGCGCCAGCGACAGCACCGGCTTCGCGGGAGATCCGCTACGCCTGGCGGACTCGCTGCGGCGCGCGCGGTCGGAGTGGGCGCAGGCGGTGTACGCGCGGCTGGATACACTCGCGGCGGAGCGGAGCGGAGAGCGGCCGGAGTTCGCGGACACCACCGACGCGGCGGGACGCGCCGCTCTGAGGGTGGAGCCGGGGCGGTGGTGGGTGTACGCGCGCTACCGCCTCCCCGACACGGAGCTGCGCTGGAGCGTGCCCTTGCGGCTGGGAACGGACGGGGCAGCGGTGACGCTCGAGCGCGGCAACGCGCGGGTCGTCCCGGCGCTTTGAGCGGTCAGCGTTCCGGCGGCGGAGCCGCTTCTTCGGAACCGTCCGCGTCACGCTCCTCTTCCGCAGGACGGCCGAACTCCCAGCGGCGCCGCAGATCGACCGAGAGCTGGTAGTCCGGTCCCCGGTTGAAAGGGTCCAGGACGTCCGAAAAGAGGAAGCCGCGCCGGACCGGCTCGAACGCTCCACGCAGGGTGGTCGCGCGGTCGATCTCCCATTCGGCGCCGACGCCGAACTGCGTCCGGTTCCCGAACAGCGCCTGTACTCCCACGTTGACGGTGAGGAAGACGTTCGGGACGATTTGCTTGCCGAGTTCGACGGCCGTGGAGCCGAGCGTGGATTCCAGAGCACCAGGGGTTCCCAGACGCGTCGCCGGACCGCCGGAGGTGACCCGCACGTAGTCGACCAGATCCGAGCGCGACAGCGCGCGCTCGAGCGTGCCGGCGATCAACTGTCCTCCGATCAGCTCCTGGAAGACGAGCTGCCCGGCGAGCTGTCCCGGCAGGCCGCCGAGCTGTGGATCACCACTCCCGAAGATCAGATAGCTGAGCAGCTGCGACTCCGGGAGCGGCGGCCGGGTATCCGAAGTCAGGTTGATCCGGGGTGACTCGAGCGTGCCCGTGATCTCGACCAGAATGCGCAGTTCGGAGGTTTTGGTGCCGGAGGTGCGTATGGTGTTGACGGCTACGATGTCGAGCTCCGGATTGGGGTCGGGGGTGCCGACGAAGACGATCGCTCCGCGCTCCACCTCGAACTCCCGCGTAATCTGCTGGATGCGCAGGGCGTAGCTCCCCCGGACGGTCTGGATGGTGCCGAAGACCCTCGGCACTCCTCCCGCGGAGTAGAGCGACAGGTCCCCCTCGATCTGCACCCGGGCGTCCGGATTCTCCAGCCAGACGTCGTTGCCGAAGCCCACGCGCAGATCGGTGATGCTCACGGCGCTCAGCGCCCCCGCGCCGCCGTTCGCGGCGAAGACCGTGTCGACGCCGAGCTGACCCACGTCGGCGTCGACGATCTCCGTTTCCCGTGCCTCGTCGAGTCCCGGCACCACGATGCTCCCGCCGTTCACCACCACTGCTCCGGAAAGCGTGGGTTCCGGCAATGCGCCCGAAAACGCCAGATCCCCGCTCACCACCAGGTCGCGCGCGACATCGCTCCGGTCCATTGCGCGGAAGCGGTCGAAGGTCGCGCGCACGTCCAGCTCGGGCCGCTCGGGATCGCTGAGACCCACCGTGCCGCGCAGACTTGCGCGTCCCGCCCCACTGGTCGCGGTGAGCGTGGCGATGCGCAGCCGCCGGTCGGCCAGGGCGAGCCGGGCGGTCAGGTTCTCCAGCCGCACGCCGAGCGCCTCGACCGCCACCGAGGCACTGTCGACTTCGGTTTCCCCGCCTACCTGCAGCTCGGCAAGCGTTCCACCGAGCCGCACCTCGGCATTCACCGCTCCCGTTCCGTCGCGCAGGCCGGGGACCGCGGCGGCGAGCAGCCGCATCGGCAGGGAGTCCGCCACGACGTCGGCTTCCAGAGGGGAGTCGCGGAGCAGGCGGAAGTCCGGGGAAACGTTCAGCAGCGAGAGGCGGAAGGGTACGGCGGCGGTCGCAGTGAGTGCTTCGCGCCCCTCGGCCCGCACACTGCCTTCGGCGGTGAGCACGGCGTCGGCGTAGGCGAGGGTGAGGTCGACGCGCTCGGCCGTCGCCTCCTGGTATCCGAGGCTATCGACGTGGAGCTCCGCGTCGAAGCGGGGCTGCTCGACGGGCCCACTGAGCGCGCCGCTTCCCGCCAGCGTTCCGCGCACCTCCGGCAAGCCGGGAAAGAGCCGGTGCAGCTCGGCCAGCCGCACGCCGCTCGCGCGCAGCCGCAGATCGGCGACGCCGCGGGAAGGGATCGTCCCCTCCACCGCGATTTCGCCGGGAGAACCCTCGACCCGCCGGAGCAGCAGATCGCTCACCGCGAGGCCGTCCTCGGCGTAGCGCACACGGGCGCTCCGCTCCAGCACCCAGCGCGACTCGTCCAAGCGCAGCGACAGGGTGTCGAAGGCGATGCCGCGCACTCCCCCCCGCCCCTCGATCAGCTCGGCCGCGGAGGAAAGCCGCAGCTCGGTCCCGGCGTCGCGCCGGGCGAACAAGCCCACCGCCAGTTCGTCGCCGGCGATCTCGGCGCTCAGCTCGACCGCCTGCAGGGCGCCGACCACCGGCGCAACGGCCTCGGTGGCCGACAGGGTGACGCTGCCGTCCCAGCCGGCGACGCCGTCCGCCGCTTCCCCCTGAAGTCGCAGCGAGGCGGCCTGCCACTCTTCGTACCGGAGCCCTTCCCCTTCCGCTCCCACGGCCAGCCGCGGCGAGCGGAGCGTCCCCGCGATGGTGCCGCGCGCGGCGAGGCGGCCGGCGAGGTCCGGAACCAGCGGCCCCGGCGGAGGCAGGACCGAGGCGAGCGTCGACAGGTCCGCCGCCGTAAAGGAGAACTCCAGCGGCTCGGGGCTCGGCCGCACCAGGCCGAGCGTTCCCTCCGCCTGCAGCCGCACCCCCGCGAGCGATGCGTTCAGGGTATCTACCCGCAGCACGCCCTGCTCCGCCACGGCGCGGACGAGCAGGGCGTCGGAGGTGAGGGAGTCGCGCGCGGCGACGTAGAAGCGTCCCGCCAGTGTTTCGGGGGTCGTCCCTTTTCCCGCGACGTCGATCACCCCCGACACCCGGCTCTGCGGCAGCGTCTCGAGGCCGGGCACTCCCCGCAGATTCAGTCCGCGAACGCCTCCCGAGGCGCGGTAGGTCGGCACCTCGCCGGGCGTGTACGACCCCGTCACCTGCGCCGCGGCCTCGGTCCCGGCTACATCCAAGTCGAAGCGGTAGGGCTGGCCGGGGCTCCCGCCGATGCTAACCCTCCCGCTGACCGGGGAAGCCAGCACTCCGGGGCGACCGATCAAGCTGCCGAGGCGGAAGTCAGAAACGTCGGCGTTCACGTCGAGGCGCGGAGACGCGTCTCCCAGGCCGATGCCGCCACGCAGCGCGAAGCTGCCTGCGCCCTGCGTCAGGTCGGCCCGGACGGTGAAATCGCGCACCGTTCCCGAGGCCGCGAAGGTCCCCGAAAGCGGCTGGTCGAAGCTGCTTCCGGAAGCGAGTACGGTCCCCGTGCGGAAGGCGTCCAGCCGCCCCTCCACGTCGAAGGCGGGGACCTCGTCCAGCGCCACACGTCCACCGAGCGCGACGCCTCCCGCCGGCCCCTGCAGGTCGGCGTCGAAGCGAAAACCTTCGGCTCCGCCGGCCGCCGTCAGCGGGCCGCTCAGGCTCGCGTTTTCGAAGGGCAGGGCGGGAAACAATTCCGTCAGCGTCGCGAGCGAGAGCGGGTCGGCCCGAGCGTCGACCTCGTAGCGCAGCCGCGGCTCCAGCGAGACGACGGCAGCGAGGTTCGTAAAGCGCGTCTCGGGCGCGTCGCCCACGGCATAAGTGAACGCGCCGTCCGTGACGCGCAGCTCCGCCGCCGTGCCCGTCAGCGTGGCGCCGCCGTCGAGCGTGCCGCGCAGCAGCTCCGCCCGCTCCGGCGCGAAGCCGGCCAGCATCTCGAGCCGGAGCGGCGCCGCGTCGAGGCGCACGCCTTCCGCCCGAAACCCGGCGCCGGCGGCGTAGCCGAGGGCTCCGTTCACGGTGAGCTGTGAAGGCAGCGCGTTCGGCGCGTCCGCCGGCCTCAGCTCCGCCGCGAGGTCCAGGCGGAGCGCGCCGGATGCCTCGCCGCCGCCGGTGACGGTGCCCGTCACCGCCCCGTCGACGGGCAGCTCGCCGAAGCCCAGCTCCCGCAGCGTGGAGACGCGCAGCGGGGCGAGCTCGAGGCGAGTATCGCCGAAGGCCACGGGCCCGCCGCCGCCGGCGACCAGAGTGGCGCCTCCGACCACTCGAGAGCCCAGCGCGAGCACCTCCGCGTCGCCGACGCGCCACGAGACCCGCCCGGCTTCCCGCGGCGTCGCCTCGAGGGTGAAGCGCGCGGTGCCGCTGCCCGGCAGCCGCGGAATGCCGAGCCCGCGCAGGTCGCGGAAATCGAGCGGCGCAGCCCGCAGCGTGGCGGCGAGCTGCGCCCCGGCGTCGCCGAAGACGAAGGCGCCGCTCCCCGAAACCGACGAGTTTGGCGTACGCAGGCGCTCGAGCGCGAAGCGGACGCCGTCCTCCCCCACCTGCTCGAGCGCACCCCGCAGCTCCAGGATGCGGACCTCGGGGCCGACCAGCCGCCCCGTCAGCCCCGCGACGTCCACGCGCCACGGCTCCGGTCCGCCGGCGCGGACCGCGGCCAGGCGCCCTTCCACGTCGCGTACACGCCGGGCAACGACGACGCCCGCCGCGGCGCCGAAGGCGGGGGTGTACACGATCCCCGACCCGTCCACGATGCGCACGTCGCGGACGAGCACGCCCCGCCCCGGCTCCTGCGCGAGACGCAGCGCCCGCCCCTCCGTCTGCACCGCCGTCACGGTGGTGAAGTTCCATGTCCCGTCGGCCTCCTGGCGGACGCGGAAGCGGGGGCGGACCAGCTCCGCCCGCGTCACCACGATGCGGCCGTCCCCCGCGAGCGAGCGGGCGTCCACCGTGAAGCGCACGGCCGGGGCGGCGAGCACGGTGTCGCCGCTCGGGTCCAGCAGCGCGACCTCGCGCAGCGTGACGCCCAGCAGACGACCGGCTCCGAGACGGGTGAAGTCGAAGGCATCCGCCGGCAGCCCCAGGCGGGTGCGGAGCGCTTGCTGCGGTCCGCCCCCGCCGCTCTGCAGAAGCAGCCACCCCAGCGCCGCAGCCAGCACGACGCCCAGAAAGGCGCCGGCAAGCAGAGATCCCGCGCGCAGCGCCCGCGTCCGCAGGCTCATGCCGGCCGCATCAAAAGACGGGGCCTACGCCGATCTGGAGCTGCAGGCGATCGAGGAAGCTGTTGTCGCCGCCCTGGCGGAAGCGGCGCCGCAGGAGCGTGAGCTGTCCGCTCGGGTCGTCGGGATCGAAGACGAAGAGCGGCCCTTCGGCGAAGCGGGCGGAGCGGTACGCCAGGTCGAAGCGGAGGGGTCCGATGGGGGTCGCGAGCCGCAGCCCGGCGCCGGGGGTCGCGCGAATGGGAGAGGTGGGGATTTCCGTGCCCGGCGCCCACACCTGGCCGGCGTCGACGAAAACCGCGCCACGCAGGTAACGGCGCAGCAGCGGAGACGGGAACTCCAACTCGACCGACGCGAGCACCGTTCGGGTACCGCCGATCGCCGAGCGGCACGCCCGCTCCAGGTCGCCGCAGCGGGTGTCGAGTCCCCCGGCTGAATCGATCGCCACGGAGTCGGCGACGTAGACAGTGGGCCCCAACTCGTTGCGGCCGTAGCCGCGCACGGTGTTCGGGCCGCCGGCGTAGAAGCGCTGCTCGGCCGGCACGAACTCGTCGATGTCGCCGATCCTGCCCTGCAGGAAGGTGCCACCCAGCAGCCGGGCCGACAGCGTCCAGCCCGGGGCAACTTCGCGGTAGGCCGCCCCCTCGGCCACCGTGCGCAGGAAGCGGTCGTCGGAGGCGATCGCCGGAGTGGCCCAGCCCACCGCGGTTCTTGCCCGGTAACCCCCCGTGGTGAGCGCTCCGCTGAAGCTGCGGGCGTCGCGGATCGCCGCCACTGTCAAGGCGTTGGACCAGCGAAAGCGCTTCAGTGGCCCGATCGCTTCGCGCGAGCAGGTATCGAGGCCGAAGCAGAAGAAGACGTCGTCGGCGTCGGTGCGGCCCCGCTGCACGTCCAGACCGGTGCTGATGACGGTGCCGGGGACGGGGGTGCGCGAGAAGACGAGCTGCCCCCCGATCGCCTCGCGCAGAAAGGTGTCGATCTCGGAGTTGCGCTCGGCGAAGAGCTGGACCCCCGCGGAGGTCCGCGTGCCGAACAGGCGCGGCTGTTCGAAGTCTGCCGCGACGCGGTAGTTGACGGTGTCGCTGAAGCGGTCCTCGCGCAATTCCCGGCAGAGGCTCCCGTCCAGCCCGGCGTCGAGCGGCCACCCGGCGCCAATCTTGGAAAGCGAACCGGACAGTTCCAGCCGCCGCCCGTTGCCGAGGAAGTTGCGGTCGACGCGGCGGAGCTGCGTGCGGAAACAGTCCGCGGTGCCGTACCCCGCCGTCGCCTCCACCACGTACTGGGCCGCCTCGACGACGCGCACCAGCACCGTTGCCCGGGCCGCGGCGGTGTCGCGCTGCAGCGAATCGGGCGCGATCTCCACCGACGCGAAGCTCACCATCCCGAGATCGTACAGGTTCCGCTGACTCCGGTTCAGCTCCGAGGTGCGCAGCACGTCGCCCCTGGCGAACGAGATCTGCCGGCGGATGGTGAGCGGATCGATGCGGTGCGTCCCGACGATGCGGATGGTGTCGACCGTGACGAGCGGGCCGGGCGCCACCTCGAAGCGGGCTTCCGCCACGTCCGCGATGGTGTCGATCGCGTAGTTCCGGAAGACCTGCGAGAAGGCGTAGCCGCGCTGCAGCATCTCCGCCTCGATGGTGGCCGCGGACTGCAGGAAGTCGTCACGCCCGAACGGCCGCTCGACCTCCAGCGGGAGCCGGTCGCGCAGCGTTTCCGGCGAGATGATCCCTTCCGTCCCCTCCACTTCCAGCCGCCGCAGGGTGACGACCTGCCCCGCGTCGATCGCGAAGCGGACGCGCACGCCGCCGCCCTCGACCGGGTCCACCGCGGGGAAGACGCGCGTGCCGTAACGTCCGAAATCGCGGTAGACGAGCTGCAGGCGCACCAGGTCGCGCTGCAGAGCGTTGAGGTCGAGCGTGTGACGCTCCCGTCCGAAGCTGCCG
This sequence comes from Longimicrobiaceae bacterium, assembly GCA_051005515.1. Classification (GTDB taxonomy): domain Bacteria; phylum Gemmatimonadota; class Gemmatimonadetes; order Longimicrobiales; family Longimicrobiaceae; genus JBPCJG01. The sequence goes on along the minus strand of JBPCJG010000124.1, from coordinate 5,423 downwards.
ATGCAGAGCGGGATGAAGAGGATGTTGCACTCGGTGGGACGTGTGATCAGCACGGCCCGCAGCGTATCCTCAGGAAGCTGCAGGTCGCCGATCAACTCGACCTCCTCGATCTCGCGCCCGGCGTATTCGGCGAAGCGGCCGGGTCCGTCCGCGGCGCCCTGGCCGTTTCCGGCACACGCAGCGAGCGCCCCCGCGACGAACGCGAGGGCGCAGAATTTCAGGCGAAACCAAGCGCGGCGGCGCAACTCAGGAGGAGACGGTACGCCCGCGGCGCTCAGTCGACGCCGAGCAGCCTGGCCAGCTCTTCGGGAGAAAGCTCGCTCCCCGCGCGCGAGCCCAGACGCCGCCCGCGCGAAGCGCGGGTGGCGGGACGCTCCCGCAAAGTCACCGTTTCCTCCTCCACATCGCCGAAGCCGAAGCCCGGCAGCTCCACCTGGGGGATGGGGTATCCGAGCAGATGCTCGACGGCGCGCACGTCGCCGATCTCGGCGCCGCTCATGAAGGTGATCGCCTCCCCGGTTTCTCCGGCCCGGGCCGTGCGGCCGATGCGGTGCACGTACCCCTCGGGGTCGCGGGGCGCATCGTAGTTGATCACGTGCGAGATCCCCTCCACGTCCAGCCCGCGTTGTGCGACGTCGGTGGCGACCAGCACCCGCACCTCGCCGTCGCGGAAGGCGTCGAGCGCCCGCACGCGCTGCTGCATGTTGCGGTCGCCGTGCATGACCTCCACACGGACGTTCGCGCGGCGGAGCTGGGCGGCGAGGCGGTCGGCGCCGGACTTGGTACGGCTGAACACCAGCACCGAATCCATCCCCGTCTTGTCGAGGAGCTGCAGGAGCAGCTCCGTCTTTTTTCCCCCGCGCACGGGGTAAACGTACTGCTCTACCCCGTCGGCGGTGGCCACCTGCGGCGCCGCTTCGACGGAAACGGGATCTTTGAGGCTTTCGTACGCGAGCGAGCGCACGTCGTTCGGGAGCGTCGCGGAAAAGAAGAGCGTCTGGCGCTGCTTCGGGCAGTGGCGGAGGATCTCGTTGATCTGGGGACGGAAGCCCATGTCGAGCATGCGGTCGGCCTCGTCGAGGATCAGCACCTCGAGCGCGGAGAGATCGACGTTGCCGCGTTCGAGGTGGTCGATCAGGCGCCCCGGGGTGGCGACGATGACGTCGTAGCCGGCGCGCAACCCGCGGATGTCCTTGTCGACGGGGGTGCCGCCATAGAGCAGGCCGACGAAGAGCTCGCTCCTGCGCGCATACACCCGCGTCGCTTCCGCCACCTGGATCGCCAACTCCCGCGTGGGACAGAGTACCAGAGCCCGCAGCCCCTCACCCTCCTGGAGCCGCTGGATGGTCGGGAGCATGAACGCGGCGGTCTTGCCCGTACCGGTCTGCGCGCGACCGAGAACGTCGCGTCCTTCCAGCGCCCAGGGGATCGCCATGCGCTGGATGGGGGTGGGCTTCTCGTAACCCAGATCGGCGACCACCCGGACGAGCTCCGGAAGTAGTTGCAGCTCCTCGAACTTCATGGAATCGTGTTCTGCGGGATTGGATGAAAGACAACCCGTTAGAATACCAACTCGGCGGGCTCTGCGCCAGCGAACGCGCGCCGTCCTCGCGGGTCGGATGAGGTGGCGAAGGGCCCGCGAACGGGTTAGACTACACCCTTCGTACCGGAGCTTCCGGAGGGGAGTTCCGGATCCCCGACGCCTCCTTCTGCCCGCATGCGCGACCTCCGCGACTTCATCGGTCCCAACGCCGCCTACGTGCTCGATCTCCACGAGCGCTTCCGGCGCGATCCCGAAGCGGTCGACGCAGGGTGGCGGGACTTTTTCCGCTCCTTCACCCCACCCGCCGAGCCCGCCGCCCTTGCGCCGTCAACCAACGGCGCGGCGAGCGGCGACGCCGCGGCCGCGACCGAGCGGCTGGCCGCGGCGATCCGCGCCTGGGGGCACACCGCCGCGCGGCTGGATCCCCTGGGCGACGAGCGCTTGTCCGACCCGCGCCTCGACCCCACCACCTACGGGCTCCCCGCAGACGCGCTCGCCGATCTGCGCGCGGCGTACGAGGGGAGCACGGGCTACGAGTTCTCGCACCTGCGCGACGCGGAGCAGCGCCGCTGGCTGGAGGAAGCGGTGGAAGAGGGGCGCTTCCGAGCCCCCGCCGACGCCGCCGTTCGACGCGCGCTGCTGGAGCGTTTGTCGGAGGTCGAGGGTTTCGAGAAGTACCTGCACAAGGCCTTCTTCGGGCAGAAGCGCTTCTCGATCGAGGGCACCGACATGCTCGTCCCCATGATCGACGCGCTGGTCGAGGCGGCGGGCGAATCCGGCGCCGCGCGCGTGGTCGTCGGTATGGCGCACCGCGGCCGCCTCAACGTGCTGACACACGTGCTCGGCAAGCCGTATGGCAAGACGATCGCCGGCTTCGTGACCGCATCCGCCGACCCGGAGCGGGTCGAGCTGAACCCGGCCGGAGCTTCGGGAGACGTCAAGTACCACCTGGGATGGAAGGACGAGCACAGCGTGGACGGCCACGACGTTGCGGTAGTCCTCGCGCCCAATCCCAGTCACCTGGAGTTCGTGAACCCGGTGGTGCTGGGGATGGTTCGCGCCAGCCAGGACCGTACGGAGGAGCCCGGGCTGCCGGAAGTGGATCCCAGCGCGGCTCTGGCGGTGCTGGTGCACGGCGACGCGGCCTTCACGGGGCAGGGGGTCGTGGCGGAAACGCTGAACCTCGCCGGGCTTCCGGGCTATTCGGTCGGCGGGACCATCCATCTGATCGCCAACAACCAGGTGGGTTTCACCACCTCCCCGAATCAGGGCCGTGCCACCCGCTACGCGAGCGACCCCGCCCGCGGCTACGACGTGCCGGTCATCCACGTCAACGCCGACCACGCGGGAGCGTGTCTCGGCGCCGTCCGGCTCGCCCACGCCTTTCGTGAGCGCTTCCACGGCGACGTAGTGGTAGACCTGGTCGGCTACCGCAGGTGGGGTCACAACGAGGGGGACGAACCCGCGTTCACGCAGCCGCGCATGTACGAGCAGATCCGCTCCCACCCCACCGTGCGGGAGCGGCTGGCGGAAGAGCTGGTGCGCGACGGCGTGCTGACGCGGGAGGAGGCGGAGGCGCTGCTCCAGCGAACGCTCGACCGCATGAGCGAGGCGCAGGAAGCGCTCGGCGGAGAAGAAGCGAGGCCCGAGCCGCAGACGCCTTCTCGCGACGGACTTCCCGCCCCTGCCGCGCCCGAAGCGGTTTCGGCCGAGCGCCTGGAGGAGCTGAACGCGGAGCTGCTTTCCTGGCCCGACGGCTTCGAGCCCAACTCGCGGCTCGCGCGCCTGCTCGAGCGCCGCCGCGGCCTCGCGGACGCGGCGATCGACTGGGGGCACGCGGAAGCGCTCGCCTTCGCGTCGCTGCTGGCGGAAGGGACGCCCATCCGCCTCACCGGCCAGGACGCCGAGCGCGGGACCTTTTCGCACCGGCACGCCGTGCTGCACGACGCAGAAACGGGGACGACGTACGCTCCGCTCGCGACGCTGCCGCAGGCGCGCGCCTCGTGCGAGATCCGCAACTCACCCCTGTCGGAAACCGCCGCGCTGGGCTTCGAGTACGGCTACTCCGTTTTCGATCCCTCGGTCCTGGTCCTGTGGGAAGCGCAGTTCGGCGACTTCGCCAACGGCGCCCAGGTGGTCCTCGACCAGTTCCTCGCCGCTGCGCGGCAGAAGTGGGAGCAGCTCTCGGGCGTGGTGCTGCTCCTCCCCCACGGCTACGAGGGGCAGGGGCCGGAGCACTCCAGCGCGCGCCTCGAGCGCTTCCTCCAGCTTGCCGCGGAAGACAACCTGCGCGTCGTCAACTGCACCACCTCCGCGCAGTACTTCCACCTCCTCCGCCGCCACGCCGCGTCGCTCGCCGACGATCGCCGCCCGCTGGTGGTGATGTCGCCCAAGAGCCTGCTCCGCCACCCGCTGGCGGCGGCGTCGCTGGACGAGCTGGCGAACGGCTCCTTCCGGCCGGTGCTCCCGGACCCCGACGCGGCCGACCGGGCCAACGCGGTGACCCGGCTGCTCCTGTGCAGCGGCAAGGTGTGGGTGGACCTGGTCGGCGGCAGCGACGCGCAGCGGGAGGAGCGGGCGGAGATCGCCGGCCGCGAACGCGTTGCGCTCGCGCGCGTGGAGGAACTATACCCCTTCCCCGCCGAGTTGCTGGAGGAGATGGTCGCCGGCTTGCCCGCCCTGCAGGAGATCGTCTGGGTCCAGGAGGAGCCGCGCAACATGGGCGCCTGGACGTACGTGGAGCCGCGTCTGCGCGCGCTGGCCGGTGGACTTCCCGTCCACTACGTAGGACGGCCGGAGCGGGCCAGCCCGGCGACCGGGTCGCCCGCCCACCACGCGGCCGAGCAGGCGGCGCTGGTCGAGCAAGCGTGGAGCGACGCCCCCGCCGCCGCGGCCCCGGCGACTTCGGCGAACCGGCCGCGCGAGCGGGAGCGCACCACGCAACCCGCCTGAACCGATCCTCTTCGTGAGCGGAGAAGCTTTTCCATGGCAGTAGAGATCCGTGTACCCCCGCTGGGCGAGTCGGTAGTCGAAGCGACCGTCGGCCGCTGGACCAAGGAGGCCGGCGACACCGTCCGCAAGGACGAGGTGCTGGTCGAGCTCGAAACCGACAAGATCACCGTCGAGGTCGCCGCACCAGCAGACGGCAGGGTGGGCGAAATCGCGCACGCCGAAGGAGATACTGTCGGCGTCAACGACGTGCTCGGCACCCTCGAGCCCGGCGAAGTTCCGGAGGCGGAGCCGGCCGCGGTCGGGGCAACGGCGGAAAGCGACGCGGACGCGGCGTTGGAGGAGCGTTCGGCGGGCCGGGACGGGGGCGATGAGGGTGTCGAAACGCGCGCGACCGAAGCGCAGATCTCGCCGGCGGCCCGCGCCATCGCGGGGGAGCACGGCATCGCGATCTCCGAGGTGGAGGGAAGCGGCCCGAACGGACGCATCACCAAACAGGACGTCTTGCGCATCGCGGACGAGCGCATGCAGTCGCGGCAGGCACCGAGCGCACCCGCCGCGCCCGCGCCGAAGTCTTCGCCGGCGGAGACCGGCGAGCGCGAGGAACGGCAGCGCATGTCCCGCCGCCGGCAAACCATCGCGCGGCGCCTGGTGGAGGCGCAGCAGACGACGGCGTCGCTGACCACCTTCAACGAGGTCGATCTGTCGCGGGTGATGCAGATCCGCAAGCGGCACCAGGAGGAGTTCGTAGCGAAGCACGACGTCAAGCTCGGCTTCATGTCGTTCTTTACCAAGGCCGCGATCGCCGCACTGAAGGAGTTCCCGCGCCTCAACGCGGAGCTCGACGGCGACCAGATCGTCCTCAAGTACCACTACGACATCGGCATCGCCGTCGGCGCAGAGGAAGGGCTCGTGGTCCCCGTCCTGCGCG
>JBPCJG010000123.1:0-12803 GCA_051005515.1 Longimicrobiaceae bacterium | reverse complement strand
TCGGCGCGGGCCGGGTGGTGGTGCAGTCGCTGCTGCGCATCGACCGGGCGATCGAGGATGGCGACTTCGCCGAGAACCACCATTTCCTGCGGCTGATGCGGGAGGTGCGGGAGCGCGGCTCCACACTGCACCTGATGGGGCTGGTCGGTCCGGGCGGCGTGCACGCGAGCGACGCGCATCTGCTCGCCCTGTGTGAGATGGCGCAGCGGGAGGAAGTCCCCCGCGTCCGCGTGCACGTCTTCCTCGACGGACGCGACACGCCGCCACGCTCGGCTCGCGGCTTTCTCACCGAATTGTTCGGGCGGGCCGACGCGGGTCCCGGGTGCCGGGTCGCCACCCTGATGGGGCGCTACTACGCCATGGACCGCGACCGGCGCTGGGAACGGACGCGCCTCGCCTACGACGCGATCGTGCACGGAAAGGGGGAGCGGGTGCGCGATCCGCTCGCAGCGATCGAAGCCGCCTATGACGCGGGGGAAAGCGACGAGTTCGTCCGCCCCCGCGTGCTGGTGGGCGAGGAGGGCGAACCCGTCGGCCGCGTCCACGACGGCGATGGTGTCATCTTCTTCAACTTCCGCGCGGACCGGGTCCGCCAGCTTTCCCGCGCCCTCGGCGACGCGGACTTCGACGCCTTCGACCGCGGCAGCGATCCACCGGACGTCGAGATCGTCACCATGACCCGCTACGACGAGGATTTCCCCCTACCCGCGGCCTTTGCGCCGGAGCCGATGCCGAACCTCCTGGCGGACGTGCTCGCGGTTGCGGGGCGCACCACTTTCCGCACTGCGGAAACGGAAAAGTACCCGCACGTCACGTACTTCTTCAACGGAGGAGAGGAGGATCCGCGGCCGGGCGAGCAGCGCGAAATGGTACCCTCGCCCAGGGTCGCCACCTACGACCTGCAGCCCGAGATGAGTGCGCCGCGGGTGACCGAGGTGCTGCTCGACGCTATCGCATCCAGGAAATACGACCTGATCGTCTGCAACTACGCCAACGCCGACATGGTGGGGCACACCGGTGTGCTCGACGCGGCGATTGCCGCGGTCGAGGAAGTCGACCGTGATCTCGGGCGGGTGATCGCCGCCTGCCGCGCGAACGGGGCAACGCTGCTGGTCACGGCGGATCACGGCAACTGCGAGCAGATGTGGGATCCGGAGACGAACGGCCCCCACACCGCGCACACCACGAATCCCGTGGGGATCGTGCTGGTGGAGCCGGAAGGGGCGACCGCAGGCGGGCTGGCGGACGGCGCCCTTTGCGACGTGGCACCGACCATACTGGCGCTCCTCGACCTGGAATCCCCGCCGGAGATGACAGGACGCAACCTGCGCCTGTCCACACCAGGGTTGCGCCCGCGGCGCGGCGCGGAGTAGCTTTTCAGGTTCCATGCGAACTCTTTCCTTTGCCCTGCTCGCCTGCGTTCTTGTAGGAACGGTTGCCGAAGGCGCGGCCGCCCAGCAGGTGCCGTCGCCGTACCGCTACGTGGAGCGGCAGCAGGAAATCGGCTTCTTTGTCGGGTACGTCGCTACGGAGCGTGGCATCCAGGTCGACACGACGGACGTCGGCGAGGTGCCGTTCGGCCCCGAGTCGGCGCCGCTCTTCGGCGTTCGCTACGCCTACCGGCTCGGCGGGCCAATTTCCGTGGGGGTGTCGATCGGGTACCTCCCGAGCCAGCGCCGGGTCTTTTTCAACCGCGGATTGCCCGGCGACACCAATGCCGTAGTACTCGGCGACACGGCGGACACGGACGCGAACCTGCTGCTGGCACAGGGGGAGCTCCTGCTGCACCTGACGGGCGACCGGACCTACCGCGGTTTCGCGCCTTTCGTGGGCGTGGCGGCCGGGATCGCGACGGAGCTGGGGGACGCGGGGCCCGCCGAACGGGAGATTCCAGAGGACCAGCGCTTCGACTTCGGCCCCTCCTTTGCGCTGGCGGGGGCCCTCGGCACCGACTACTTCGTGACCGAGCGGGTGTCGCTCCGGGCCGAGGTGCGGGACCAGCTCTGGCGCATCGAGCTTCCGGAAGGTCTGCGCACGGACGACGACGCCGACGACGCCCGCTATACGCAGAACTTCACCGTGCAGGTCGGTCTCGCCTACCACTTCTGACACCTTCCCGAACATGGCCCAGGAATCCAGCGGCGCCCTCTATCCGGAGCAGCTCGACGACGACGAGCTGTACCAGATCCTCATGGATCGCTTCCGCAGCTCTCCCGGCGTCGACGCCGACTGGATCGAGCTTTCCGTCAGTGACGGCTTCGTGACCCTGGAAGGACGCCTCGGAGCTTACAGCGAAGTCGAAGTGGCGGAAAAGATCGTCGACGACGTAGTCGGTGTGGAAAGCTACGCCAACAACCTGGTGGTGGACGAGTTGCACCGGGAGCAGGCGCCGGAAGCGGCGGACGACGCGGTGGCGGCGGACCGGGCGCGCGACGATTCGCTCGGCGAGCCCGACGCGCAGCAGACCGACACCGCGGAGCACCTCGTGGCCGACCTGGAAGAAGAAGCGTACGGCACCCACGATCCGCAGACGGCGGTCCGCGACGGCACGCCCTACATCCCCCCCGACGGCCCCTTCCCTGAAGGGTACGACTCCGGCGAGAACCACTGAGCGGCGGCCGCTCGGCGCCGTCCTCGCCGGCGGCGCCAGCCGGCGCTTTGGCTCCCCCAAGGCGCGCGCCCCGCTCGCCGGCGTGCCGCTCGCGCGCCGGGTCGCCGACGCCCTCGCGGCTGCCGGGCTGCCGGTGGTGACGATCGTCGCCCGCGCGGATCAGCCCCTCCCCTTCGACGCTCCCGCGCGGTGCGACGAGATCGCCGGCGCCGGACCGCTGGGCGGAATCACCGCCGCGCTCGCGTGGGCGGAGGAGGAAGGGCGCCCCGGGGCCGTCTGCGTCGCCTGTGACCTGCCGCTCATCGCCCCCGGGCTGCTGCGACACCTCGCCCGCCACGGCGCGAGCTCCGGGGCGCGAGCGCTCGTCCCCGCCGGAGGCGGGCGCTGGGGCGTCGAACCGCTGTGCGCGTACTATTCGACGGCGGCGCTCCCCGCGGTGCGGCGCAGAGCGCTACGGGGGGAGCTACAGCTCGGCCCACTGCTGCAGGAACTCGGCGCCCCTGTGCTCTCCCCGGCGACGGTGCGCCGCTGGGGCGACCCTGCGGTCCTTTTTCTGAACGTCAACACTCCCGATGACCGGCGACGAGCCGAACGACTCCTCGGCTGAAGCGCGTGCGTGACGCCGACGCGGCCGACTGGCTGAGCGTTGCCGAAGCGCGCGAGCGGATCCTGAACAGCGTCCAGCCGCTCGCTGCGGAGGAAGTGCCGTTGGAGCGGGCAGGCGGGAGGATCCTGACGGAGGACATCGTCTCCCCCGTGGACCTGCCGCCCTGGGACAACAGCGCCATGGACGGCTTCGCCGTCCGCTCCGCGGACGTGCGCGGAGCCACGGCGGAGCTGCCGCGAACGCTCCGCGTGGTGGACGACATCCCCGCCGGTGCGTTCCCCTCGCTTCCCATCGGCAGCGGCGAAGCCGCACGCATCATGACCGGGGCCCCGGTCCCCGAGGGAGCCGACGGCGTAATCCGGGTGGAGCACACGCAGGCCGCGGACACCACGGTGTCGATCCTGACGGACGGGGACGCCGGTCGCAACGTGCGTCCTCGCGGCGGCGACGTCGCGGCGGGCGACGTCGTGCTCCGCGCGGGGACGCGGCTCGGCGCGGCGCAATCGGGCCTTGCCGCCGCGGTCGGGCGGGAGCGGCTGCGGGTAGTGCGACGTCCGCGGGTCGCGGTGCTCGCGTCCGGCGACGAACTGGTGGAGCTGGATCGCTTCGACGAGGTGCTGGAAGGTCGCCGCATCGTCTCCTCGAACAGCTACTCGCTGGCGGCGGCGCTGGCGGAGGACGGTATGCTGGTGCGGGCTCTGGGCATCGCCGCGGACGACCCGGCGGAGCTGCGCGTCCACCTGGAGGCGGCGATCGGATGCGACGCGCTGATCACCAGCGCCGGGGTCAGCGTCGGCGAGCACGACTACCTGCGCAGTGTGCTCGCGGAGATGGGCGCGGAACTGCTTTTCTGGCGGGTCCGCGCACGGCCCGGCTCGGCGCTGGCGTGCGGCCGCGTCCCTGCGCTGGGTGGCGTACCCTGGTTCGGGCTGCCGGGCAACCCGGTGTCGACCCTGGTCGCCTACGAAGTCTTCGTGCGCCCCGCCCTGCTGCGCATGGCGGGCCACAACGCGGTGTTCCGCCCTACCGTCACCGCCGCGGTCGGCGAAGCGTGCCGCGCCAGCCCCGCGGCCACGCACTTCCTGCGCGCCCGGCTCGAACGACATGGGGAGGATTGGAGGGTGACCCCCTTCGCCGCGCAAAGCTCGGCGATCCTGTCGGGGATGGCGGCGGCGGACGCACTGCTGGTGGTCCCGGAGGGCCGCGGTGGGTGGACGGCGGGCGAACGCGCACCCGCCGTCGTCCTCGGCGGCTGGCCGCCCGCCGCAGAGCCGGGATACTGAAGCGCTGCTGGAGTTGCCTTTCAGCCCTCTTCCAGCTCGAACCAGACGCGTACCTTCACCTGGTATTCGTCGATCTTGCCGCTCTTGATGTAGCCGCGCTGCTCCATCACCTCCATCCACTGCAGGTTCCGCATCGACTTGCCGGCGCGGTCGACCGCGGTGCGAACGGCTTCCTCGAAGCTGCTGGGTGAGGTCCCTACCAGCTCGAGCGATTTGTAGACTTCGGCCATCGTTCCTCCTCCAGATGGGTGAAGCGGAACCGGGAAGCCCGGAACCGCTGGCGTGTTGTCGAAGAACAGCGGCGGCAAGCCGCGTTCCGTCAGCCGGCGAGCAGCGCGGAGGCGGAAGCGTGCAGCGCCCCGTTGCTGGCCAGCGCGGAGCTCCAGTCGCAGACAGCGTTCCCGCTGAAGGTGGTGAAGCGGCCGCCGGCCTCCTCCAGGATCGGGAGCATGGGACCGTAGTCCCAGCGCGCCCCGGAGATCGGGTCGCAGAGCAGCTCCGCCCGGCCGGTGGCGACGAGACAGTAGCCGAAGCAGTCTCCCCAGGTACGGGCGAAGCGGGTGGCGTCCGCGAGCCGATCCCACCCGTCCCGCATTTCCGGGTCTGCCCGGTCGCGCCAGTACTCCCACCCCGACGTGAGCAGCCGCGCCTCCCCCAACTCGGCGCACTCCGAGACGCGGGCGCGCCCACCGTTCAGCCAGGCGCCCGCCCCGCGCGCGGCGACCAGCGTGTCGCCCAGCTCGGGCAGATGACAGCAGCCGAGCCGCGGCACCCCGTCGACCTCCAGCGCCAGCAGCATCCCGTAGAGCGGCACTCCCGACGCAAAGGATCGGGTTCCGTCGATGGGGTCGAGCAGCCAGCGGCGGCCGCTGCTGGAGGCCACTTCGGTGTCCTCTTCGCCGAGGATGCCATCCTCCGGGAAGCGCTCGCGCAATTCGGCACGAAGCAGTGCCTCGATCTCCCGATCGGCGGCGGTGACCTCGCTGCCGTCCGCCTTGTACTCGGTGGCAACGCACCCGAAGCGCTCGCGAGCGAGCGCCCCGGCGCCGACGAGCAGCTCGCTGGCGAACGCCATCAGTGCGTCCGGGTCGTTCACACGCGCCGGGAAACCCAGGGACTTTCCGCCACCCAGAAACGCAGCGGCCAATCTGCCGCGCGGCTCACGCCGACCCGCGGTCCGCGCCGCACGCACGCGTCCGCAACGCGCTCTCCCTGCAGGATGTGCAGAGGGACGTGGTCCAGAGGGTGACCGTTCAAGTCGGCGGTGACGCCGAGCCCGCGGGCCAGGTTGCCCGGCCCGCGCAGCCATTCGCGCGGCTCCCGTCCGGGGCGGCGCGCCGCGATGGCATCGTCTCCGGCCAGCGGCCTGGCGGCGCGCAGGAGCACGCCGGAGGGGTAGCCGTCGCTGGCGCTCACCGCGTTCAGGCACCAGTGGATGCCGTAGCTCCGGTAGACGTATGCGCGTCCTGGAGGACCGAAGAGAGCGCGATTCCGGGTCGTGCGTCCGATCCGCTCGGCGCCGTGCGAGGCCGGGTCGTGGGGGCCGACGTACGCCTCCGCCTCGACGATCTGCGCCGCGCAGGGGGTGGCGTCCACCTGCGATATCAGCACGGCGCCGAGGAGATCGCGCGCTACCTGCTCGGCGTCGCGGGCATAAAAGCTTTCCGGAAGCGGTTCTCCGTCGAACAGATAGCCGGGTTCCGAAAGCGCCGCCGGAGCGCCCCGCGTCAACTCGCCGGCGCGCCCGACTTGGGGCGGCTGCGCCCGCCGCGCCTGCCGCGGACGGAGCGCTGCGGCGGCGTCTCCGGGGGCACGGGCGCCGGCGAAAGGCCGCCCGGTGCCGTGCTTTCGGCGAGCCGGCGAGCGTAGTCGTCGATCCACTGCTCGAGCAGCGCATCGGCGCGGCGGGCGCCGAGCTGCTCACGCACCCTGTCCGGCTCCTGCTGCAGGACGCGGAAGACCTCGCTCCCGAACGCCCCCACGAGGGACTCCGCTGTCTTGGCGCCGACCCCGCGGTACGAGTTGCTGAGGTATCCGGCGATCGCGTCGCCATCGGTGGGAAGGTTGAGTGCCGCGGGGGAGAAGTCGGGCCGCTTGGCAGCGCGTCCACCCCGCCCCCGCTTTGCCGCCGGCGCCTTTGTTTCGGCGGCCGGCTGTTTGTCGGCGGCGGGTTTTCTCCCCCGTCCTCGCTTCGACTCCGGCTTCGCCTTCTGCTCGGCGGGGGGCACCACCACCTGGTCCGGCAGCAGCGGCGGCGGCGCGTCCGGCGCAGCGCCGCGGCCGCGCGAGCTGCGCCGGCCGCGGACGCTGACGCGCGCCGCGGGTTGGGTGGCAGTGGCCGGCGCGGCCTCGGCATCGGTGGATGCGGTCGGCTCCGGCTGCGGATCGGGCACTGCCGCCGGCTCCGCCGGCGGGGCCTGCGCCGCGCCGAGCTGCGGGTCAGGGTAGCGCTTGCCCCCGCTGGCGAGGCCTACCTCGTAGCCCGAGTCGGTGCGGCTGACGTCGACCACCTCGTCCTCGTGCGCCTGGCGCAGAAAGCGGCTGAACTTGCTGAACCCGACGTTGCTCTCGTCGAAGTCGGCAGACATGTCCATCATCTTCCGCTTCACGTCGCCGTCGCGGTGGCTGGAGCCGCTTCCCATGGTGCGTACCGCGTGCTGCAGGAGCGCGTAGGCGGCGTCCAGATCGCTGGACATGCCCGCCGCTGGCGCTTCCGCCTGCGCGCTCTCCACCACCATTGTGGTGGCCGCGGGGGCTTCCGCGACCGGTTCCGCCTGCGCAATCGGCTCGGGCGGCGGCGCGGATGGCTCGCTCCGCCCGCCCCGGCGGCGGCCGTTGCGGCGGCCGCGCTCGCGCGGCTCCGGGCGCGACTCGGACGGCGCCGGTGCCGAAGTCGCACCGTCGATGCCGATTTCGTACTGGCCGTTCGCCCCCTTGCGCAGAGTGATCAGCCCCTTGCCCGCGGCCTCGGAAACGAAGCGCGAGAACTTGCTGTAGCCGAGCTTCTTCTCGTCGAAGCCGGCGTCCATCTCCATCATCACCTGCTTGAGGCGGTCGCTGCGCATGGCGTCTCCGCCACTCGCCATCTTTTCGACGGCGCGGCGCACCAGCGTCCAGGGATCCTCCCGGACACCGTCGTCCTCGCCCGCCCGCGTCAGCCCCGAAAGCGCATGGTACGAATAGTACTCGTCGCAATTCTGGATCAGCAGGTCGCTGGAGGACTCCCGCATCCCCACGCCGATCACGTACTTGCCGTACTCCTTCAGCTTGAGCACGCAGGAGGAAAAGTCGGAGTCTCCGGTAAGCAGGATGAAGGTGCCGATCTCCGGGCGGATGAAGACGAGCTCCATGGCGTCGATCGCCATGCGCAGGTCGGTGGCGTTCTTTTTCGAGCTCCCGTAGGCGGGTGCGAAGATCAGGTCGATCGACGATTCCGCGAGGGGCACGATGTATTGCGGATAGCGGCGCCAGTCGGCGTACGCCCTCTGCACCGCGACTTTGCCGCGGATCACCTCGGAGTTGAGCAGCGTCTTGAGCTCCTTGCCCAGGTCGCTGCGGATCCCCATGGTGACGTTGTCGAAGTCGATCAGGAGCGCCGCGTTGGGCGCGGTGGGATACGGTTGCCCCCCTGCATGGGGAGCACTTCGGTTGGAATACGAATTCATTTCTCGTCTCGGGTTGTTTTTCATCTGACGAGACCCCTCCGCCTCATCCCGGACCGCGTCTGCGGCTCCGGGAGACGGCCGGGAGGGGCCGCGTGTATGGATAGCGGGCGGATCAAATCCGCCGGCTCGATTCTTCGGCGCTGATCATCCGCGCCAGCTCCACTCGCCGCACCTTGCCGCTCCCCGTCATCGGGAAGCCGTCCAGAAAGCGGACCAGGTCCGGCACCTTGTACTCGGCCATCGTTTCGCGACAAAAGGCCTTGATCTCCCCGCCGGTCACGATCGCCCCTTCCACCGGCACGATGCAGGCGCAGGTGATCTCCCCGTACAGTTCGTCGGGGAGGCCGACCAGCGCGACGTCCAGCACCGCGGGATGGGCGTGGAGCCGATCCTCCACCTCGCGGGGGTAGACGTTGAAGCCGGCGCGGATGATCAGCTCCTTGCGTCGGCCGATGATGTGGAGGTACCCCTCCTCGTCGACCATTCCCAGGTCGCCGGTGCGGAAGAAGCCGTCCTCCGTCATCACCTGCGCGGTGGCGTCCGGCTGGCGGTAGTACCCGGCCATGACGCCCGGCCCGCGCACCGCCACTTCCCCGATCGACTCCACCGGCAGCTCCGTCCCGTCGAGGTCGAGCACCTTGACCTCGGTGTCCGGGAGCGGCTTGCCGACCGTCGCGCGCTGCTTGCCCGGCGGGTCGTCGTTGCGGGTCACCGCCACCGTGGGGCCGGTTTCGGTGAGCCCATACGCGACGTGCACTTCCGGAACCAGCTCCCGCCGCACCCGGACCACCAATTCTTCCTGCACCGGCGCGCCGGCGATGATGCCCGTGCGCAGCGAGGAAAGGTCGCGACCGGAGCCGGCCCCCTCCCGCAGCTCAGCGACGAACCAGGTCGGGACTCCGTGCTGGACCGTCACTCGCTCCCGCTCGATCGTCTGCAGCGCGCTCCCGGCGTCGCCACCTTCCTGCAGCACCAGGGAAGCCCCCGCGAGCAGCGTCCCCAGCACCCCCGGGCCGATGCCGAAGACATTGAAGAGCATGGTGACGCCGAACACCACGTCGTCGTCGCCGATGCCGATCGCTTGCGTCGTAGCAGCCGCCGTCCGCAGCAGGTTGCCGTGTGTGAGGGCCACCCCCTTCGGCTTACCCATGGTACCGGACGTGTACAGGATCGCGAACAGATCCCGGGACGGGTCCACCTGCACCCGCGGTACCTCACGGCCCCCGCCGATGGAGACCAGATCGTCCCACTGATAAATGCGGTCGTCGTACCAGAGGTCGTCGTCCCCCACCGAAACCACGTACTGCAGGTTGGGGAGAGAGCTGAGGAACGATTCGAAGCGGGGGAGACACTCGGCTCCGTCCAACGTTTCCGCGCTGACCACTACAGCCGCTTCGGAGTGCCGGAGCATGTACTGCAGCTCGTGGTCGGTGTAGCGCGGGTTGAGCGGGACGATGACGGCGCCGAGCTTCGCCGCGGCGAACATCGTCACCACGAACTCCGTCCAGTTGGGGAGGTTCAGCGCGATGCGATCTCCCGCTTCGATCCCCAATTCCGCCAGACCAGCCGCGAGCGCG
Organism: Longimicrobiaceae bacterium; assembly: GCA_051005515.1. Lineage (GTDB taxonomy): Bacteria > Gemmatimonadota > Gemmatimonadetes > Longimicrobiales > Longimicrobiaceae > JBPCJG01. The sequence goes on along the minus strand of JBPCJG010000123.1, from coordinate 3,060 downwards.
GCGGCTTCCGATTCGACCTCGGCGTAGCTGAGCCTGCGTTCAGCGATCAGAAAAGGCCGCCCCGGACCTTCCGCGGCACGGAGCGCCAGAGCGTCCGCGACGGAGAGCCCGCAAAGGCGGTCCAGATGCAGCATGCAAGCGAGTTCAGAGGTCTCTACCACGTAGCTGGGAAAGATAGCGGGAGCGGAGCAGGGCGTCAAACCTTTTACCCGATGCTCCGCCCGCCTTACCTTGCTGGAGCTGTCGCCAGTGCGCCTTCGTTCCTTGCCGCACCTCTACCCGGTCCGTAACGGATTGTCGGTCCCGCCGTACCTCGCCGAACTGAACCCGGAGCAACGCGCGGCTGCCCTCGCCACCCAGGGACCCGTGCTGATCCTCGCGGGGGCGGGTTCGGGGAAGACGCGCACGCTGGTGCACCGCACGGCCCACCTGATCCGGGGAGTCGGCGTAGCGCCGCGCCGCATCCTCGCCGTGACCTTTACCAACCGCGCGGCGGCCGAGATGCGCGAAAGGATCGCCGCGACCGTGGGGAGCGCTGCGCGCGGAGCGACCCTGTGCACCTTCCACGCGCTGGGGGCTCGGCTGCTCCGCGAGTTCCACGAGCAAGCGGCGCTGCCGGCGCGCTTCGCCATCTACGCCACGGCGGATGGGCTCGCGGTCGTCCGCTCGATCCTGGCGGAAGAAGTCCACGTGGCACCGACGGCGGGCGACGACCGCTACGATCCGCGGCGCGTTCTATACCGCATCTCCGGTTGGAAGAACGCGCTGATCGGGCCGCAGCAGGCGGCGCGCGAGGTCGCGGAGGGACGGCTGCAGGGGAACAGGGACGACGACTACGAAGTGCTGGCCGCGGATGTCTATCCCCGCTACGAGCAGGCCCTGCGGGCCGCCGGCGCCTGCGACTTCGACGACCTCCTCCTGCGGCCGATCGAGCTGCTCCGCGAGCACGCGGAGGTGCGCGACGCCTGCTGGCGCCGCTGGCGCTACCTGATGGTGGACGAATACCAGGACACCAACGCGGCGCAGCTCGAGCTCGCCCGCCTGCTGGCGGGACCCTCGCGCAACCTCTGCGTCGTCGGCGACGACGACCAGTCGATCTACGGCTGGCGCGGCGCCGAGATCCGCAACATTCGCGAGTTCGAGCGCCACTTCCCCGGCGCCACCCGGGTGATCCTCGAGGAGAACTACCGTTCCACGCAGCGCATCCTCGATGCCGCCAATGCAGTCGTGGCGCACAACCGGGCGCGCACGCCCAAGACCCTGCGCACCCGCAACGTGCCGGGGCCGCGGGTGGACGTCTGGGAGTTTCCCGGCGGACAGCTACCGGCGGAAGACGAGGAAGGCGCAATGGTAGCGCGCGAAATCGGCATCCGCCGCTACCATGAGCGGCTCGCGTGGAGCGACTTCGCGGTGCTGTATCGGGCGAATCACCAGGCACGTCCTTTGGAAGCCGCGCTGCGGGAAGCGAACATCCCCTACCGGGTGGTCGGCGGCACCTCCTACTTCGATCGCAAGGAGATCGCGGACGCCGCGGCGTACCTCCGCCTGGTGCTGAACCAGCGGGACGAGATGGCGCTGCGGCGCGTCATCAACTATCCGAGTCGGGGGATCGGACGGGCCACCCAGCTCGCGCTGGTCGAGCGCGCGCGAAGGGCGGGCCGTACGCTCTGGGACGTCGTGCGCGAGGCGGCGCGCGACGGCTCGTTCCCCGCCGCGCGGGCGGATGCGCTCGCCGGCTTCGTGGCGCTGATCGAGCGACTCGGAGAAGAGCTGATGGTTGTCGAGGCGGCGCTGGCGGACGCGGCGACCGGGACCGGCGCGCTGGAGCGATGGGTGGGGGAGTGCGTGAACGCGCTGGACCTCGAAGCCGCCATCCGCGCCGAGCACCCGTCGGAGCGCGCCGGCTCGCTGCGAGTCGCCAACCTGCGGGACTTCGTCGCCGCGTGCGGCGCCTACGAGACGCGGGTGTGGAGCGAGGTGCCGCTTCCCGACGAGGAAGCCGACTGGGATCCTCCGTCGCTCGCGGGCTTCCTGCAGCGGGTGGCGCTACTGGAGCGGATGGACGAGCGCGACGACGATGACGCGGACGCCGTTGCGCTGATGACGCTGCACAGCGCCAAGGGGCTGGAGTTCTCCCACGTCTTCATCGTGGGTCTGGAGGAGGAGCTCCTCCCCCACGCTCGCTCCGTCGCCAACGTTTCCGCCGAGGGCGGGGACGCGCTCGAGGAGGAGCGCCGCCTCTTCTACGTGGGGATGACGCGCGCTCGCCACCGGCTGACGCTTTCCGGGTGCGCCACGCGGCGGCGCGGGGGCGAAACCGTAGCCCGCCAGCCATCCCGCTTCCTCGCCGAGCTGCCGCCGGAACTGCTCGACGTTCGCTCCGCGACAAGCCGCAGCTCTCTTTCTCCTCAGGACAGCGCGGAGTTGAAGGAGAACTTCTTCACCAGCATGCGGGAGCTGCTGGCGGAGTGAGTCGAACGCGCGCGGCTACTGCCTCAGCGCTCCCAGCACCACCTCGTCCGCGAGCGGCTGGGCGAAGCGACCGTCTCGCACCGCGATCTCGCCGACACGCGCCGGGAGCGCGTACTCCGGACGGCCATGCCTGACCTTCTTGTCGCTCCCGATCCGCGCCAGGACCTCTTCCGGCGCCAGGGTCATCGGCACCCCCGTAGGCAACCCAAGGCTGCCGAGCAGCCGGCGTAGCCGGTCCGACGTGCCGGCGGCGGTGATCCCCGCTCGCTCCCCCGCCCTGGCCTCAGCCACCATGCCGATGGCGACGGCTTCCCCGTGCAGCAGATCGTACGCGGATGCGGCTTCGAGCGCGTGTCCCACGGTGTGGCCAAAATTGAGCGCTTTGCGAGGACCGATTTCGCGCACGTCGCGCGCTACGATCTCCGCCTTGATCTCGAGCGAGCGCAGGATCAGGTGGCGCAGGGCCGCCGCTTCGCCCGCGAGCAGGCGGTCGGCCGCTCCCGCAATCCACTCCAGGTACGCTTCGTCCGCTATGGCGCCGTGCTTGATCGCTTCCGCCAGCCCGGTCCGCAGGTGCTCGGGCGGGAG
>JBPCJG010000122.1:0-4664 GCA_051005515.1 Longimicrobiaceae bacterium | reverse complement strand
CTACTTCCATGAGCGGGTGCAGGAGATCGAAGGAATCGAGGTCGGCCCGGAGCCGGCGCTCTCGGTGGCGCTCTTCCGCTGGGTACCGTCTGGGGGAGACGAGCGAGCGGCGGACGAGGCGAACCGCCGCCTCGTCCGCCACGTGCACGCCGACGGGCGCGTCTTTTTGACCTCCACCGCGATCGACGGACGGGTCTGGCTGCGGCTCGCGGCGCTCGCCTTCCGCACCCACCGGCGCACCGTCGATCTCGCCCTCGAAGTGCTGCGGGAGGGGGTGCACGCGCTGGTGGACGGGACGTAGCAGTGGGATGACGGAAGCAACGGTGGCGGCCGGGACCATCCCTTCGGCCAGCAGCGCCCCGGGAGGTTGCGCAGCGCACCGTATGTCTCCAGTCTTCGACATACCATGTTCCCGCTCACCGGGAGGCTCTTATGCTTCGGTTTATCTTGTTCCCGCTCCTTTTTCTAGCTGCATGCGGCCCCGAGGCACGTGAGCTCAACGTGAGCGTCCCCGCACCCGCCACTGCCCTGACCTGCGTCGAGCGGACGGCGACGGAGCTCGGCTATGCCGTCGCCCGGGACGGGCCGGAAGATCGGCTGAGGGTGGAACGCCAGTTGAAGTGGACGAAGCACACCCCCGTCCATCGATGGAATCGTATCGAAGCGTGGCTGGAACAGGAGAACGAGTTGCGCCTCAGTGCCGGGACCCTCGCGCGCTATGCATCCCGTGAGCTTACCGGCCGCCTCGCCGCTCCGGATGCAACCTTGGGAGCCGACCTCCAGAAGATCGAGGGTCAGTGCAGCAGATCGCGGGAGACCTGACACCCCCGACCTCCTCTCCCAAGGAGGGGGAGGGGGAGAACGACCACCTTCTTTTGCCTTTCCCCTCTCCCCCGGCTGGGAGAGGGGTAGCGCCGGAGCGCCGGGGTGAGGGGGCCCGGGATCGTGTCGGCTCAGCCGGCGGGAGTGCGGCCGCGGTTCGGACGCCTGCCGGAACGGTTCCCGCGGCGCCCGCGCCTGTCCTCCCGCGGACGCAGCACGTCGCGGAGCTTCGCCTGCTGCTCGGTGGTGAGGACGCTCCGCGCCTCGTCCATGGCGGCGCGCTGGTTTGCGCCGAGCTGCTCGCGGACCGGCCGCAGCTCCTCCAGCTTCGCGCGTAGCTCAGCTCGCTGCTCCTCCGTCAGCTCTCCGCGGCGGGGGCGCGCTCGTCCGGCGGGGGTCCCGAGCGCCGCCCCGAGCTGCTCCCGCAGCGGTCGGTTCTAGGTTTCGAGCTCCCGGGCGATGGCGGTCAGGCGGTTCGCCTGCTCGTCGGTGAGATTCAGCTCCGCGCGCTTTTCCAGCAGGCGCTGGAGCGGACCTGCATGCATGGTGTCGCTGACCGCCCGTGCCTGCGAGGGGGGCGCGCTCTGCGCTTCCGCCGGCGAGGTGGTGCTCGCCTCCCCGCAGGCGACGGTGAGCACCGCCGCTGCGAAGAGGATGGGTGTCGCGATCCTGGTTCTCATCTGTCTCTCCCTGGCTGTCCGGACCGTGGTCCGTGATGGATGGGCGCCGAAACAACCTTGACGCCCCGTTTCAGATGTATGATGTTCGATGCCATGCGCACTACCTTGACGATCGACGACGACGTTCTGGAAGCCGCTCGGTTGATGTCGGAGTTTCGGGGGCTCAGCATCGGGGCGATCATCTCCGAGCTTGCACGCCGTGGCCTGACACCCTCTGCGAATGCGGAAGTCCGTAACGGGATCCGCCTATTCCCCGTGCGGGAGGGTGCCGGCACCGTCACACCGGAACTGGTGAAGGCGCTGCTCGAGGAAACGGATTGAACCGTTACCTGTTGGACGTCAATGCGCTCCTCGCCCTCCTCGATCCGCAGCACGTATTCCATGACGCCGCGCACCAGTGGGCTGCTCGTTTGCCTGACATGCGATGGCTCACTTGTCCGCTGGTTCAGAACGGTGTGATCCGCGTTGCCAGTCAGAGTGCCTATCCGAACCATCTCGGCACCGCCAGCGCGGTGCGCGAGGTGCTTCAGGCGTTCTGTGCCGACCCGCGCCATGAGTTCTGCCCCGACGACGTTTCGCTAATCGACGAAACCCGCCTCGTCCGACCCGCGCTCCTGACCCCTTCGCGCGTCACCGATCTCTACCTGGTCACGCTCGCCGTTCACCACGGCGCACGATTGGCGACCTTCGACCGCCGCATTCCCGCCGAGGCCGTCCTCGGGGGCCGCGACGCCGTGACCGTCCTCGACGTCTAGGCATCGGCGGCGAGTCAAGAAAAGGACGCAAGCGCGCGGCGGCTTCCCTCTGGGCGGCGGGTCGGCAGGCCCAAGCTAAGTCGGCACGTCGGCTCGCATACAGTGCAGCCCGTGAACCCCGGCCGCAGTTGGGCGCGCTCGGCGTAGCGCCCGCGTGCCGCGGCTCGTATGCTGCCGTACCCCGGCAACGCGCCGCCCCCTTTTCCGCGCAAGGCATGGCCGCACCGCCGTCTCGCCCCTCCCGCAGCGCCCCGGAACCATCCGGCGCCTGGCGCTTGTCGCGCGTCGAGGTGCTCGGCATCCTCGCCTTCTGGACGGTGTTCGCCGTGCTCGCCGCGGGGAACCGCATCCTGGATCCGCGCGGACCCGGCATCGAAGGAGGGTTGCAGACCGGTGCCGTGGTGCTCGCCTTCGTCCAGTCCTATGTGTGGGCACTGCTCACCCCGCCGATCTTCTGGCTCAGCCGCCGCTACGGAGTCGAGCGGGAAGACTGGTTTTCGCGGGTGGTGGTGCTCGCCCTGGCGGGGATCGGGATCGCCATCGCGGTCGATCTCGCGATGGGCTTCTTCCGCTTCCACCTTTTTCCGTCCCCCCGCTTCCGCCGCTTCGGCTTTTCCCCGCTGCGCAGCGTCGCCCGGCTCTGGTTCCTCAACGAGCTGGTCGTCTACTTCGCGGTGCTCGCCGCCGGATTCGCCCGCGCCTACTTCCAGCGCCTGCAGGCGCGGCAGGAAGAGGCGGTCCGGCTGCAGGCGGAGACCGCGCGGCTACACGCCCAACTCGCCGACGCCCGGCTGCAGACGTTGCGCATGCAGGTCAACCCGCACTTTCTCTTCAACACGCTGCACGCGGTTTCGGCGCTGGTGGAACGCGATCCGCGTGGCGTGCGGAAGATGATCGCCCGGCTCAGCGAGCTGCTCCGCTACACGCTGGAAGGGACCAGCGAGCAGGAGGTGCCGCTCCAGCAGGAGCTCAGCTTCCTCGACGACTACCTGGAGATCATGCGCATCCGTTTTCAGGGACGCCTCCAGGTGGATACCGAAGCCGATCCCGACGTGCTGGACGCGCTGGTTCCGAACCTGATCCTGCAGCCGCTGGTCGAGAACGCGATCGAGCACGGCGTCGCCCGGGTGGAGGGGATCGGCCAGATTACGATCGGGGCCGAGCGGAGCGGCGACCGTCTCGTGCTCGAGGTACGGGACAACGGTCCACCGCCGGCGGACAGCGTTCCGCCGCGGGAAGGCGTGGGCCTGACCAACACCCGCGCCCGACTCGAGCAGCTCTACGGAGCGGATCAGCGGCTGGTGCTGGAGCCGGCGGGAGAAGGCGGGCTGATCGCCCGCATCGAGCTCCCCTACCACACCGCCGCCGAAGTGCGCTCCGCCCCGGAAGCGCTGCCGGCGTGAGCGCTCCGGCAGCGACCACGGCGGGGCCGCTGCGCGTGCTGGTGGTGGACGACGAGCCGCTCGCGCGGCAGCGCCTGCAGGACCTGCTGGAGAAGCAGTCCGGCATCGGCGGGGTGGACACATGCCAGAGTGGCCCGGCGGCGGTGGAGGCGCTGCGTACCGGCGGGGTGGATCTGGTCTTCCTGGACGTTCAGATGCCGGGGCTCACCGGCGTGGAGGTGGTCCGCGAGGTGGGGCCGGAGAACATGCCCGCCACCATCTTCGTGACCGCGTACGATCAGTACGCGCTCCAGGCATTCGAGGTCGCCGCGCTGGACTACCTGGTGAAGCCGTTCGACGACGACCGCTTCGAGCAGGCGCTCGCGCGCGCCCGCGAAGTGATCCGGCTGCGCCAGGTGGGCGAGGTCACGGGCAAGCTGATGTCACTCCTGCGCGCCGAGGAGCCGACGAAACCGTCTCCATCCCCCGCTCCGCCATCGTCCGAATACCTGGAGCGCATCGCGGTTGAAAGCAGGGGGCAGATCCGGGTGGTCCCCGTCGCGCAGATCGACTACGTCACCGCCGACGGTCCGTACGCCGAGCTGCACGTCGGCGGACAGACGCACCTGATCCGCGAACGCATGAAGACGCTCGACCGCCGGTTGGACCCGAAACGCTTCGCCCGCATCCACCGCTCCACCATCGTCAACCTGCAGCGGGTGGCGTCGCTGGAGCCGTTCTTCCACGGCGACTACGTGGTCAAGCTGCACGACGGCACCAAGCTCAAGGTGAGCCGAGGCCGCCGCAAGGTGCTCGCGGAAGCGCTGGGGGTGGAGTTCTGACCGGCGCCGCCTATCGCGTCGCCAGCCGCGGGAAAGCGAACTCCTCGTAGGTCTGGTCCGCGGTGCTGAACCAGCGGTACGTTTCCCCGCGCCACTGCTTCCACTCGTCGTAGACGCGGCGGTATCCCGCGTCCGCCGCCGCCTGCTCCTCCAGCAGCGCCTGCGACTGCTCGAGCGCAGCCT
>JBPCJG010000121.1:0-6201 GCA_051005515.1 Longimicrobiaceae bacterium | reverse complement strand
CGACGGCACCGCCAAGCAGGTGCGCATCGTCGCCACCAACGACTTCCACGGCCGCCTGCTGCCGCAGACGCCGTCGTGGGCGAACGGCCGGGTCGTCGGCGGCTCGGCGGTGCTCGCGGCGCACTTCGACAGCGCCGCGGCGCGCTTCGACGGCCCCACCTTCATCCTTTCCGGTGGCGACGACATGCAGGGCACCGCCATCTCCAACCTGACCTGGGGACGCTCGACCATCGACGCGATGAACGCGGAAGGGTACGACGCCGCCGCGTTCGGGAACCATGAGTTCGACTGGGGGCTGGACACGCTGCGGACTCGCGTCGGCGAGAGCCGCTTCCCCTGGCTGGCGGCGAACCTGTACACCGCCGGCACCGCGACGCAGCCGCGCTGGGTGAAGCCGTGGACCATGCTTCAGAAGCAGGGGGTCCGGGTGGCGGTGATCGGCGCCGCGCTCCCTTCCACCCCCGAGATCGTGATGGCGGGGCGGGTCCGGGGGCTCCACTTCGGGCCGGCGGTCCCGGCGATCGACCGGGCGGCGCGGCAGGCGCGGGCTGCCGGCGCCGACTTCGTCGTGGTCACCATGCACGTGGGGGCGCGCTGCGAGACTCCGGGGCGCGAAGCCGCCGAGGTGTCGCAGGGCTGCGCGGGTGAAGTGCTCGACATCGCCCGCCGGCTGCGCGAGCCGGTGGACCTGATCCTCGGCGGCCATACCCACCAGCGCGTGCTCACCAGCGTCCGCGGCATCCCCGTCTCGGAGGCCGCGTCGTACAGCACTGCGTACAGCGTCACCGATCTGGCGCGCGCAGGCCGCAGCGCGCGCGTCCTGCGCCAGGAGGTGCGCACTCCCTGGGCGGACGAGGTGGACCCCGACACGGCGCTCGCGCGCGTCGTGGCGGGATGGGAGACGCGGGTGCGGCCGCTCTCCGTACGCGTAGTCGCGGAGAGCGCGATCCGTATGGTGGATGGGGAGGGTGAGTACCCGCTCGGCAACCTGCTCGCGGACGCCCAGCGCGCGAGTGCGGACGCTCAGGTGGGGCTGGTGAACAACGGCTCCATCCGCCGCGATCTGCCGGCGGGGCCGCTCACCTACGGCACTCTCTACGAGCTGCAGCCTTTTCAAAACGAGCTGGTGCGGGTGACGCTCACCGGAGCGCAGCTGCGGCAGGCGCTGGAAGAGGCCGCGCTCACCCCGGCAGGTCAGCCGGAGGCCCACGTCTCGGGGATGACGGTGAGCTACGACCCGGCCGCGCCGCGCGGGCGGCGCATCCGCGAGATCCGGCTGGAGGACGGGCGCGTGCTCGGCGAAGGCGACACCGTGACCCTGGGAACCTCGGAGTTCGTCGCCACCGGCGGCGACGGGTTCGCGGCGCTCGAAGCCGGGCGGCTCGAGAGGACGGGAGTCGTCGATCTCGACGGGCTCGTCGAGTACCTGCAAAGGCAGCCGCAGCCGCTCCAGCCGCCCGCCACCGGGCGGTGGATCGCCGTCCGCTGATGGAGGGCAGGAGGCCAGAGGGATGAAGCCGTGTGACGTCTGCGGCAACGATATCGACGCGGGTGTCGCCATCTGTCCCTTCTGCGGCTCGCGGCAGCGCTCGAGCGGACAGCGGGGAAGGGCAAAGCGCCGCCTGATCACCGTGAACCTGGAAGCGGGGCGTCCCGTGGTCCGCGATGCCCTCACCCGGCTGGACCTGCGGCTCGACACGGCGCGCCTCGAAGCCGAGCGACTCGTCCGTGTGGTGCACGGATACGGCTCGTCCGGGAGCGGCGGTGCGATCCGCGAAGCCGTACGCCAGCACCTCGAACAGTTGCGCAATCGTCGGCTGGTGCGCTCCCTCGTCCGCGGCGAAGAATACCCCGACGGGAACGCCGGAGCCCGTGAGCTGTTCGGCCGCCACCCGCAGCTCCGCGCGACGTTGCGGACAGATCGGAGCAACCCCGGCATCACCTTCGTCGAGTTGTAGAAGCCAGGGATCGCGCGCGCTCGGCTACTCTCCGCTGGCGCCCGCTGGCTCGGCGCGGCAGGTGCGTATATCTTGTGGACGTCACCGACCCCTCCTTCACGCCGCCATCATGGACCGCAACAAGTGGATCGCCCTCGGCATCGTCGCGCTCGTCGCGGTGTTCCTCCTCGGCTGGTATCCGCAGTGGCAGCGCGCGCAGGAGCTGGACACCCGCCTGGAAACCGCGAACCGCGAGCTGGCGATGGCGCGGCTCGAGGGGCGCATCGGCGCGGCGCTGGCGGAATCCATGCGCAGCAACTACGAGCGCTCGCGGCAGCTCATGACCAGCGCCTTCGAGGAGATGGAGCGGCGGCTCGACGCGGGCGAGATCACCGAGCCGGGGCAGCAGCAGGCGGTGCGCGCGATCCTCGCGCAGCGCGACGAGCTCGTGACCATGCTGGCGCGCGCCGAGCCGGAGGCGCAGCAGCGGCTCATGCTGCTCTACACGCGCTACTACCAAGCGGTGGATCCGGAAGGGCGGCGCGCGCCGACGGCGGTCACCCCGTCGGCGCCGCCCTCCTGAGTCGAACCCCCTGAGTCAGTCCGCCGCTGCGCCGGTGTCGTCGCGGGGCGGGCAAAGGACCGACGGCGCGCCGTCGGCGGCCGCGTCCTCGGCCAGCGCCTGCTGTGCCGCGCGATAGCCCTCTTCTAAAAAGAACTGCGTGCGCTCGAAGTCCCATCCCCCGAGATGCCCCACCCGCGGGCGGATGTAGAGCAGCGGCGGCCCGTCTTCCTCCCACCCCTCGAGGGAGCGGGCGCGCTGGTCGCGCAGGTTCAGGTTCAGCACGCGGTCGTGGATCGCCACCATCCCCCGGCCGAAGTAGTCCTCCCCCGGCGGCATCACTTCGGAGCCGACGTCCACGCCGATCACGCAGGTGGCCCCGTGCTCGGCGGCGGCGCGGATCGGCAGGACGTCGATGATCCCCCCGTCCACCAGGTAGTCTCCCTGCGTATCCAGCGGGGGGAAGTAGATGGGGAGCGCACAGGAGGCGTACACCGCGTCTACCAGAGAGACGTCCTGACGGGCGTCGCTGCCGAACCAGACGGGTTCTCCCGTGACCAGGGAGACGGTGTTGAGGCGCAGCGGGATCTGCAGATCTTCCCAGCGCTGCACCGGGAGGTTGGCCGCGATGTAGGCGCGGAAGTGGTCGCCCATGAAGACTGCCGACTCCCGGACCCCCCCGAAGAAGATCGCGCGCCGGTTGATCTTGACGATGTCATCCTTACGAAGCCCGCGGGCCAGTTCGGCCAAATCGCGCCATCCCATGCCGCCCGCGAGGCAGGTGCCGATCAGCGCGCCGATGCTGGTGCCGACGATCACGTCGGGGATCACGCCGGCGTCTGCGAGCGCCTTCCAGACGCCGACGTGCGCGACGCCCTTCATCCCCCCGCCGCCCAGCACCAGGGCGGTTTGCGGCGATGACTGCGGAGCGAGCTGACGGGTTTCCTGGACCATCAGGGAGACGGGGGTGCGAGGAAGAACTGACCGTCGCGCGGGCAACTCCCGTTCCGAAGCTGCCGGCGCGGCGACGCAGCGGCCGGCTGGATCTGGTATCGGCGCGGACGGAGCGGTAGCTTCGCGCCCGACGCCGTCCCCGCTACGCCGCGCCCATGTCGTCTGCTCATCCCGCCGCGCGTCCGCTCTTCCTCGCGGCGGCGCTCTTCTGCCTGACGCCATGGGCTACGCCCGCGCTGGCGCTGGCGCTGGGGATGGCGCTCGCGCTCACCCTCGGCAATCCGTTTCCGGTGCGGGTCGCGGCGGCCGCCAAGGCGCTGCTGAAGGCGTCGGTGGTAGGGCTCGGCTTCGGCATTCCCCTGGCCGCGGTGCTCCGGGCCGGCGCCGCCGGCGTCGGGTACACGGTCGCGGCCATCGCGGCGGCGCTGCTGCTCGGCATCGCACTCGGCCGCGCCCTGCGCGTCGAGCGCGAAACCTCGTGGCTGATCACCGCCGGGACGAGCATCTGCGGCGGGAGCGCCATCGCCGCTGTCGGCGCGGCGATCCGCGCCCGCAGCGACGCCATGAGCGTGGCGCTCGCCACCGTCTTCCTACTCAACGCGGTGGCGCTGTACCTGTTTCCCCCGATCGGCCACTACCTGGAGCTGAGCCAGCGGCAGTTCGCGGTGTGGGCGGCGGTGGCGATCCACGACACCAGCTCGGTGGTGGGGGCGGCAGCGTCGTACGGTCCGCGGGCGCTCGCCGATGCCACCGTGCTCAAGCTGGCACGCGCGCTCTGGATCATCCCGCTCACCTTCGGCGCCGCCGCGCTCGCGCGGAAAGACGACGCAGACTCGGAAGACCGGGTGGCCGTGGCGATCCCCTGGTTCATCGTGTTCTTTCTGGCCGCAGCCGTGGTCCGCACGCTGCTTCCGGTGGCGGCGCACCCGGCGCTCGATCTGCTGGCGCGGCTGGCGCGCGTCGGGCTGGTGCTGACGCTGCTGCTCATCGGCATGGGGCTGAGCCGCTCCGCGCTGCGAGAGATCGGCGCGCGTCCGCTGGTGCAGGGGGTGACGCTGTGGGCGATCCTGGCGACGCTCACCTTGTTCGCTGTGCGGCGCTGGGTGGGCGCCTGAAGCCCGCGGGGCGCCGGGCCGCGGGGGCGGCCCGGGCCGGCGGCGCTACTGCTTGATGTGGTCGTTCATGAGGCGGGTCATCTCGAACATCGAGACCTGCTTCTTCCCCCCGAAGACGGGCTTCAATTTCTCGTCGGCGTTGATCATCCGGCGGTTCTGCGGGTCCTGCAGATCGTTCTTCTTGATGTAGTCCCACATTTTCTTGGTGATCTCCGTGCGCGGCATCGGCTGCTTGCCGACCACCGCTGCGAGCTTGTCGTCGGGCTGGACCGGCTTCATGAAGGCCGAGTTCGAGCGACCGCGCCCGCCCTCTTTTTTGCTGCCGCTCTTCTTGGTGCTTCCTTTGGAGGGTGTAGCCATGGGACTCCGGAGTGGGGGATGGAGGACCGACGGTCGCAATGTACGCGATAACGGGCGTTCGCGCACGCAACCCTCGCTGCGGGCACGCTCCGTGCGGCCCGCCAGGCAGTGCCATCCGTCCCACAATCGGAGGAAACCACAGTGAAATCCGCTCTTTCCGTTACTCGCTGGCTCCTGGTCGCCGCGCTCGTCACCTCGGCCCCCGCCTGTCTCGCCGCCGCCGCCGCAGCCGGCGCGGGGGGCGCGATCTACGCGACCACCCGCGGCGCCGCCTCGACCGTAGCTGGCTCGCCCGGCGAGGTCTTCGCCACCTCCGTCGCCGTCTTCCAGGAGATGGGGATCAGGCGTACCGGGGAAAGCTCCGAGGACGACGGCGTCGAGCGCGAGTTGCGCGGCACGATCGATGACATGGAGATCACCGTCCACATCGAGGCGGCCGAAGGGAGTACCTCCACCGTGGAGGTGACGGCCCGGGAGAACGCCGTGGAGTACGACAAGGAGTACGCCGAGGACGTTCTCAGGCGCATCGTGGCCCGGCGCTGAGTTCGGCGACGGAGATGGACCGGCAGCTCGGCAGCCACTTCGCGGCGCTCGAACGAGCCCGCGGCGCTCTGATCGCTGAGCTGCGCGGCTACTCCGACGACGCGCTGAACGCGCCTCCCGCGCCCGGAGCCTGGTCGGCGCTGCAAACGGTACAGCACGTGATCCGCGCCGAGCAGGGGACCGTGGCCTACGTCGGCAAGAAAACGGCGCATCCGGAGGCGGTGGAGCGCGCGCCGCTGAAGGCGACGCTGCGCTCGGCGGTGCTGACGCTCTTTCTGCGCTCCCCGCTGCGCTTCGCCGCCCCGCCTTTCACCGCGGAGATCCCGCCGCGCAGTACGCTGGCCGACACGGCGGCGCTGTGGGAGAGTGCGCGCGGCGAGCTGAAGGCGTTGCTGGGCAACTTCCCACCGGAGCTGCGCGAAGCCAGCATCTTCCGGCATCCACGGCTGGGACCGATGCGGCTGCCACACGCCCTGCGCTTCATGCGCGAGCACCTGCGCCGCCACCGCGGCCAGATCGGTCGGGCGCTCGCGGCGGCTCCGGACCGATCGGAAACGATAGGAGGCACGAAAAACGGCCGCCCCGCGTGAGCGGGACGGCCGTTGATTTCCAGGTCTACGCCGTCAGGCGGCGACCCGCGCTACATTCTCCGCGGCGGGACCCTTCTGGCCCTGCACCATGTCGAACTCCACGCGCTCACCCTCGGTCAGCGTCTTGAAGCCGCTGCCCT